>NZ_JBNGOY010000051.1:0-43511 GCF_050589805.1 Carboxylicivirga fragile
CCGATGGTACTGCGTAGAAGTGGGAGAGTAGGTCACCGCCTTTTTTTAAGAAAAGAGCAATCACAATGTGGTTGCTCTTTTTTGCGTTTTAAAGAATTTGGTTTTCTTTCTTCATAATATTTATCTATTAAGGTTTTTTAGTTAATTTTTCAGATTACTGGCATCCGATTTGGGTATGACTGTACTTAATTATTTAACTTTATGTCTATGGGATTTTTTAAAACATTTAAAAGTGATTTACCTGCGGGTTTAGTTGTGTATTTAGTGGCGTTGCCTTTATGTTTAGGTATTGCTTTAGCTTCAGGTGCACCCTTGTTTTCTGGTATTATTACTGGAATTATTGGTGGTATCGTAGTCGGATTTTTAAGTGATTCGAAATTGAGTGTAAGTGGTCCTGCTGCTGGCTTAACTGTTATTGTGTTTGCAGCCATTGCGACCTTAGGATCGTTTGAAGCATTTTTGGTTAGTGTATTTATTTCTGGTATCATACAATTAGTATTAGGTTATGCTCGTGCCGGTATTATTGGTCACTTCTTTCCTGTAAGTGTAATAACGGGTATGTTAACGGCCATTGGCTTAAGTATTATATTAAAACAAATTCCACATGCTTTTGGAATTGACCTTAATGATATTGATACAGCATCGTTCGTTGATAAATATGGAGAAAATTCAATTACGCAATTATTCTTAATTGACGATTTTATCTTGCTCGGTGCTACTATCATAAGCGTGTTGTCAATGGGGATACTATTCCTTTGGGATACTCAATTTATAAAGAAGAACCCGGTAACGAAATTGATCCCTGGCCCCTTAGTGGTGGTTATATTAGGAATTGTATTAAATGAGTTTTTTAAAAGTAATATGTCTGCACTGGCTCTATCAAGTGCTCATTTAGTTGAATTGCCTGAGTTGAATGGTTTTGCTTCGTTTATTGGGGAGTTGCGTTTTCCTGATTTCTCCCAATTATCGAATCCTGATGTTTATGTAGTGGCCGGAACTATTGCTGTAGTGGGTAGCTTAGAGTCGTTATTAAGTCTTGATGCATCTGATAAATTAGATCCAAATAAGCGCATCTCATCTCCAAATAAAGAATTAAAGGCCCAAGGTTGGGGGAATATGTTGGCAGGATTAATTGGTGGCCTTCCTTTAACTGCTGTGATTGTTCGTAGTTCTGCAAACATTGGTGCTGGTGGTAAAGGAAAATTGTCCGCAGTATTCCATGGAGTATTGCTATTGGTGAGTGTGTTGTTTTTAGCACCATGGTTAAATTACATTCCATTAGCTGCTCTTGCTGCTGTTTTGATACATGTGGGTTTAAAGCTGAACAAAGTATCCATTTATAAAAATGCCATAAAATCTGGTGCGGATCAGTATATTCCATTTTTCTCAACCATAATTGTGATTCTATTTACCGATCTTTTAAAAGGGATTTTATTTGGTATCGTTATTGGATTTATTTTTGTACTTCGGTCTAACTTTCGTTCAGCAATTATTTTCTCAAAGGTCAAGAATAATTATATGATTCAGATTACGAACAACTTGTACTTCTTCCATAAAGCTCAGCTAAGAAGAATGCTTCAAAGAGTTCCTAAGGATAGTGACATACTAATTGATGGCACTTCGGTTAGTTTTATCGATCACGATATATTATTAACTCTTAAGGATTTTTGTGCGACTTCGGAACGGAATAACATTAATGTTACCATTAAGAGATCGGAGACAGCTGCCATTAGTCTATTTAAAACGGAAGAAGTTTAACCTTAAAACTAATTTTATGAAATCATTTGATCAAATGTTTTTAGCTAATAGAAGCTGGGCGCAAGCCAAATTACAGAATGATAAGGAATACTTTACGCGTTTGTCAAAGGGGCAGTCGCCAAAGTATTTATGGATTGGTTGTTCTGATAGCCGTGTGCCGGAAACTGAAATTACTGGCAGTGGACCTGGTGAATTATTTGTACACCGAAATATTGCCAATTTAGTACATAGCAACGATGAGAGTTTATTAAGCGTATTAAAATACGCCGTTGATTACCTGAAGGTGAAACATATTGTTGTTTGTGGTCATTGTAATTGTGGTGGAGTTAAGGCCGCTTTTGATGGCCTTGAAGATGAACATTTGGGTGAATGGATTGGTGATATTAAAAGCACTTACATGTCGAATAAAAGTGGATTGTCTGAGATAGACAGTGACATGGCTAAGATAAATCGTCTTGCTGAGATCAGTGTGGTTAAACAAGTGGATAAGCTCGCAGAATTTGATATTGTCAAGAATGCATGGAAACGTAAGCAACGTTTATTTATTCACGGGTGGATGTTTAATATATCAAGTGGGGAATTAAATACACTTAAGGAGGTTAATCCTGATGAGTTGCCAGAATTTCAATAGAAAGGAGATACTAGAACCAAAAGGTCATTAATTGTGAAGTTAATGACCTTTTATTTAACGTTTTTGTTGAAAGAAGGATTGTACTATGTTTTTACATTTATCTTCCATCACACCAGATATAATTTCAGTTTTTGGATGAAGAAGTGAAGGAGTACATCTCTTAAATCCCCTTTTTTCATCAGAAGCGCCATATACCAGTCGTTTTAATTGCGACCAGTTTAATGCACCTCCACACATAACACAGGGTTCAAGAGTAACATATAGTGAGCATTCATTGAGGTATTTGCCACCTAAATATTCTGCTGCTGCGGTAATAGCAAGCATTTCGGCATGGGCTGTTACATCATTTAAAGTTTCGGTTAAGTTATGAGTTCGTGCTATTATTTTGTTGTTACATACAACAACTGCACCTACGGGAACTTCGTTTTTGCTAAGTGCTTTTTCTGCCTCAACAAAGGCTTGTTTCATGTAGTATTCGTCTGAAAAATCTATTTTATTCATTTTTTTTGGAATCTATCTTATTACAAGTTCATTATTCTGTTTTTCTTACTATTTTCGCAAAGTTAAATTAATCATTAAAATCATTGCTATTCTTTCATTATTTAGCAAGAAGAAATTAGACTAAAATGTACAGAACACATACATGCGGTGAATTAAGAATAGAGCACTTGAATAAAGAGGTCACTTTAAGTGGCTGGGTACAAAAAGTGCGAAATCTTGGAGGAATGACATTTATCGATCTTCGTGATCGCTATGGAATAACTCAACTTGTTTTTAATGAAGAGACGCATAAGTCGCTTTGTGATCAAGCCAATGTGCTTGGGCGTGAATTTGTAATTCAGGTTAAGGGAAATGTAGCAGAGCGTAGTAATAAAAATGCGAAGATTAATACGGGTGATGTTGAGATTCTTGTGGAAGAACTGAATGTGCTTAACTCATCTGAGTTGCCGCCTTTTACCATTGAAGACGATACCGATGGTGGTGATGAGCTGCGAATGAAATATCGTTATTTAGATTTACGTCGTGCACCGGTTCGCGATAATTTGGTATTGCGCCATCAGATGGGCTTCGAAATTCGTAATTTCTTGAATAAAGAGCAGTTTATTGAGACAGAAACACCGGTTTTAATTAAATCTACTCCAGAAGGAGCACGTGATTTTATCGTTCCTTCTCGTATGAATGAAGGTCAATTTTACGCCTTACCACAATCACCACAGGTATTTAAACAGTTGTTGATGGTGGGTGGATTCGATCGTTATTTCCAAATTGTGAAATGTTTTCGCGATGAGGATTTAAGAGCCGATCGTCAGCCTGAATTTACACAGATTGACTGTGAGATGTCGTATGTTGAGCAAGAGGATATCTTAAATACCTTTGAAGGAATGACTAAGCATTTATTCAAGAAGGTGAAAGATATTGATTTAAATATTGATTTTCCACGTTTGACTTATGCTGATGCGATGAAATATTATGGTTCAGATAAGCCTGATACGCGTTTCGGAATGAAATTCGTGGATATTACAAGCGATGTTAAAGATTCAGAATTTAAGTTGTTTAATGAAGCTGAATACGTGGGTGGAATATGCGCTGATGCGTGTGCCGGGTATACGCGTAAACAATTAGATAAATTAACTGATTTTGTTAAGAAGCCGCAGATTGGTGCCGGTGGCCTTATCTATATCAAATATAATACGGATGGAACTATTAAATCTTCCATCGACAAGTTTTATAAAGCAGATGAGTTAGTAGAGCTTGGAAAGAAATTTAATGCTAAGTCTGGTGATTTAGTTTTAATTTTAGCTGGTGGTGAGGATAAAACACTTTCTGCTCTGGGAGAATTACGTTTAGAAATGGGTGAGCGCCTTGGACTACGTGATAACAACACATTTTCTCCTTTATGGGTAGTTGATTTCCCTCTATTGGAGTGGGACGAAAAATCTGAACGCTTCCATGCTATGCACCATCCGTTTACATCACCTAAAGCTGAAGATTTCCACCTATTGGAAACAAAGCCAGGTGAGGTTAGAGCTAATGCTTACGATTTGGTTATTAATGGCGTTGAAATTGGTGGTGGTTCAATTCGTATATTTAATGATGAGCTACAGCAGAGAATGTTTAAATTATTAGGATTCACTGAAGAGGAAGCTGAGAATCAGTTTGGTTTCTTAATGAATGCCTTTAAATATGGTGCGCCTCCTCATGGTGGTGTGGCTTTCGGTTTTGATCGATTAGTAGCCTTGTTTGCTGGTATTGAGTCAATCCGTGATGTAATTGCGTTTCCAAAGAATAATTCAGGTCGTGATGTGATGATCGATTCTCCTTCTCCTGTGAGTAAGGATCAATTGGAGGAACTAAAAATCAACCTGATTGAAGAGTAAACGTTCAAGTTTTAGATATAATAAAAAAGCAGGCCATAAGCCTGCTTTTTTTGTTATGTGTAGTTGATGTTTATTTTTCGTCAGATGTGTAGAAATTCTTAACCGGATTGCCATACATCTCAAGTAGTGCATTATGTAAGAAATCTCTGTCACCATCAATGCGCGATAGGTGTTCATCGAGGTATGCTAAAAAGATTGATTTATCTTCCTCCGTATATTTTTTCGTATGACGTGTATGATTCGTAAATAAATCATCTGCAATGAAATTGCCTGGAAAAAATTTATAATTATTGTGAATCTGCTGGTCAATAATTTCGGCTAAACCTTGTAATTGATCGTTTTTAGGTAAACCTTCCAGTGTGCTAAGTTCTTCCTTAATTGGAGTACCAAAAGCAAAATGAACTCTTCCTTTTCTACCTCTAATGCCCGAGCCCATGTGTTTTAAGTCATCAGCTTCGCTTTTTTTGTAATCAGGATTATCTCTCTTCATCTGAAATTCCATTGCCTTGAGATAATCACAAGGGTCATATTCATATGAAATTGAAACGGGAACAATGTTTAATTTGCCAAAGTTGCTGGCAAAGTCCTCTTTTCCACTCATGTTAATCATCTTAAGCAGACTAACCTGCGTGCGGTCGTCGCCATCTTTAGAGCGTCCTTCTCTTTGGGCAATCCAAATGCTTTGGTTGCGATCGGTAAGCGTTTGACGAATATAAGTAGATAAGCGAATTGAACTTTCCATCATTTGTCGAACTGGCAAGTTACGATTCACAATGAATGTTTTGTTTAGTTTAACCAAATCGGTTATCCAAGGGTATATTAAAAGATTGTCACCAATGGCAATTTCGGTTGTGTCAAATTTCTGCTCAACAAGTATTGTATTTAAAATGGCAGAATCTAAAACAATATCCCTGTGGTTTGAAATAAATAAATAGTGCTCATTTGGATCAAGGTTATCCAGACCTGTATGAGTAACACCTTTGGTTGTTGTTCTAAGTATTTCTTTTACGTAAGGGTAAATAACCTCCGATTGAAACTCACGAACACTCTTAATGCTTAATAGTTTTCCAACAAATTGCTCTGTTGAAAAATTGGGGTATAGAAATTTAATTAATTCGACGAAACTTGCTTCATTAGTGAGGCGTTCAAAAACTTCATGTATTTCTTCATCCTTATAAGGACGAATTGAATCAAAATTTAATTCTGTAGCCATATTACTATCCATATGTTTGATGCGAAATTACGTCAATCTATTGTGTTTACGAAATTCTACCACTAAATAGGTGAATTAATTAAGCGATTGCTGAAAATATAGTACTGCTACATTCCAAAAAATGGAAGTATTTCTTTTGGTTGGATATATTGTGGAATGTGAAATTGCTAAGTAGTTGGAAGTCAGAACTGAGGAGTTTATGGCACAGGCATTGTTTTACACAAGTCAAAATACCCAAAGCCATGATTAAAATAAAAGTTTTTAAAAATACAACGTTAGTATCCTTCGATAAGAAAGAGAACTTAGATATTCAAACATCTCAAGATCTTAAAAGTCGAGTAATGGATATATTAAAGAAGCCATTTACCAATTTGTTGGTTGATTTAGACAAGGTAGAAATGGTGGATGATGAAGGGTTAAATACCTTGATGGCAGTGCAACGTTTGTCGGAGATGAATCAAAGTCAGCTTAGCCTGTTTAACGTTAAGGAGAATGTGCTTAAATCAATGAAAAAGCATGAACTCCACAATTATTTCTTTTTCTGTGACCGTCCAAAGCCCTTTTCTAATGACCTATTGTTGGTTTAATTAGTTAAGGTTAATCAGGAAGCTTCGGCTTCCTGGTTTATAATCAAATATAAAATGTGCCAAGTAGCTTCTTATAACGATAAGAAAAACTTAGCACATTTTTATTTTTAAGAATATTTGAAACGTGATTTACTCAGCTTTTAGAGTTGCTGCGTTAGCTTCTTTAATTTTAACCGTCACATAGTCACCAACTTTGTGGTTTTTTCTTGATAATACCACCACCTTATTTTGAGAAGTACGGCCATATAGCTCTTCTTCTGATTTTTTAGATACACCTTCGATTAATACCTCAAATGTTTTACCAATATCGTTTAGGTTGTTAAGTCTAGATTGTTCTCTTTGAAAATCAACAATTTCTTGAAGGCGTCGTGATTTTACTGTTTCTGGAATGTCATCCGCTAGGTGTTCGCTAGCATAAGTGCCAGGGCGCTCTGAATACTTGAACATGAATGCTAAATCGTATTTTGCCCATTTCATGAGTTCAAGTGTTTCTTTATGATCTTCCTCTGTTTCGCTGTGAAAGCCACAGAAAACATCTGTTGAAATCCCACATTCAGGTATTATTTCTTTTATGGCTCTTATTCGATCCATATACCATTCTTTATCGTATTTTCGATTCATAAGCTTGAGAATACGACTGCTCCCTGATTGTAAGGGAAGGTGGATGCTACGACAGATATTGGGATGCTTTGCAATTACTTTTAGAGTTTCATCACACATGTCTTTGGGGTGTGAAGTTGAAAAACGGAAGCGCATTTTTGGAAAGCAACCAGCAACGTAATTCAATAAGGATGGAAAATTTAACTGATTACATGCATCGCCTTCCCAGTTATATGAATTAACATTCTGACCGAGGAGTGTTACTTCCTTAAATCCTTTGTTTTGTAAATCTTCTATTTCCTTTTTTATGCTTTCGGGTTGCCTGCTTCTTTCACGACCTCGGGTATATGGCACGATGCAATAAGAACAGAAGTTATTACAGCCTCGCATGATGGAAACAAAACCCGAAATTCTGTTTTTACTGATGCGCGATGGAATTATGTCAGAATAAGTTTCGTTGTTTGATAATTCAACATTGATGGCTTTGTCCCCATTTTCTGCCATCCCAATTAAGTTGGGCAAATCCATGTAAGCATCAGGTCCAACAACAATGTTTGCACCTTTTTCAAAAAGTTGTTCCTTTACACGTTCTGCCATGCATCCAATGATGCCAATAATTAATTTAGGATTTTTTTTACGCATGGCAGTAAATTGCTGAAGGCGACCTATAACACGCTGTTCAGCGTTTTCTCTGATCGAACAAGTGTTGATAAAAACAGCGTCAGCATCATTAATTTCGTCACATAATGAGTAACCATCCATCTCCATCACCGATGCCACAACTTCACTATCCGCCACATTCATTTGGCAACCATAGGTTTCAATAAATAATTTTTTACCTGCCACTTTGGTAATGGCTGGCTTTACATTCTTAAAATCCATACTGTTCTATCTGGGAATTAGCAATCTTATTTTTAGTGGGGCAAAGTTAATGCTTCCAAACAAATGACCAAGCTAAAAAAATGTAATAGCGTTTGTTATTAATCATTTCCATAATATGGAAACGTTTCTTTGATTATAACGTATCATACTAAAATCAACTGCATAAGCGTCAAATTTTTATTATATTTAAAGTATTAATGCAAACGCCACAACTATGAAAAGAGTTTTAATTCCAATAGATTTTTCTGAAGATTCATTGAATGCCATGAAATATGGTATTGCCATGGCCAATCATTTAAATGCTAATGTGCGTGTAATGCACGTTAAAACGGGTTTAGAGTATGCACCTGTGTTTGCCAAAAATCAATTGGAATATAAGTTGAATAAGGAGGTTGATAGTTGGATGCAGGATCTTCAAAAGACCTTTTCTGATGATTATTTTGTCCCTGGTGGTAAGTTTGATTATAAAATACGTGAAGGAAATGTGGTGAATGAGATTGCGAATCAGGCAAAGTATGACGATTCGAGTTTGATTGTTGTAGGTTCGCATGGAGAATCTGGTTTTCAGAGCCGATTTATAGGAAGTAATGCCTATCGACTTGTGGCACATTCTCCTTGTCCAATTTTAGTTGTAAACAAAGGTATGCAATGGGAGCATGGTGTTCGAAAGGTGGTTGTACCTATTGATTTTTCCAAAGCAAGTCGAAAGAAGATTCCTATTGTAACTGGGGTCTCAAAATCGTTTAATGCTAAAGTTTATTTGGTGGGTTTACGCCAATCAAAATTTAAATTTTTACTCGACAGGGTTAATTTGTTTATTCGGCAGGTAGAGAGATATATGGTTAATAATGCTGACTTGACGGTAGAAAAACACGTCTTGTTTGGTAAAAAATTAGTGCAACAAATTATTGATTATACCGAAGAGGTAAACGGCGACCTAGTTACCGTTCATGTACATCATTCGAGTAATCCATTATCGAATTTATTCCGACCTTTTGCTAATGAGTTAATAAATAATTCGAGCAAACCAGTATTGGTTATTCCTACTAAAGACTAAGTTGTCGATCGTTTTTAAGAAGTTAATTTTAGCTAATTATTTGTTACTGTCTCAAAAGTGTTTTTTCGGATGGCAGGTTTGATTATCTTTGCGCCAAATCAATAGATTGTTGATATGAAGTTTTTACTTGTTGCTGTGTTTATTCTTTTGTCAGGAAGTTGCTTTGCTCAGTCTTCGTCGAAGCGAATGGTTGAAGCTGTGCAAGAATCTGTTGAGGGAGAAGGTACGGTTACTATTCATCAGGAGGAAGGAATTAATTTTCTGTTAGATACTCAGGTGGATGTAAATAAGCGTATGGCTGGGGTTGATGGCTATCGTATTCAGCTTTATTCTGGTTCAGGTCCCAAAGGAAAACGTCAGGCAATGGAGGTGAAAGGTAAGTTGTTAGATGAGTTTCCTGATGAGGCGATCTCAACAACATACACAGCTCCTTGGTGGCGAGTACGAGTAGGCAATTATCGACATAAACATGAGGCTCTGCCTTTGTTAAATAGCTTAAAGGAATTTTTCCCAAACTGTTACGTTGTAAAAGACAGTGAGGTAAAAATGAAAAAATTTGATAGAATGTAAGAAGCCGCTTTGTCGGCTTCTTTTTTTTGTGAATTACCGGTTTGGTAATTGAAAAATTGAAATAAATTTGCGCATCATTTTTTATAGAAAATTATCATGAGTGACCAGATTAAGCATGAGTGTGGTATTGTACTAATCCGATTGTTAAAGCCATTGGAGTATTACCAGGAAAAGTATGGTACATGGATGTACGGACTTAATAAACTGTACTTGTTGATGGAGAAACAGCATAATCGTGGGCAAGATGGTGCTGGAGCTGTTAATCTTAAGATCGACCAAACGCCGGGTAAAAAGTATTTTTCAAGAAAGCGTTCGAATAAAGCTAATCCAATAAAAGACGTATTTGAACATGTTAATGCGCCTTTTATCAAGTTACAGGAAAAAAATCCTGAATTATTGCAAGATGCGGCTTATGCTAAGGAAAATCTACCTTTTGCAGGAGAGTTGTACTTAGGTCATTTGCGTTATGGAACTTTCGGTAATCACAGTATTGACTATGTGCACCCTGTGATGCGTGAAAATAACTGGCGCTCACGTAACCTAGTGATGGCTGGTAATTTTAACTTGACCAATGTTGATGAGATTTTTAATTCGCTTTTTGATTTAGGTCAACATCCAAAGGATTATACCGATACGGTAACAATTCTTGAAAATGTTGGGCACTTCTTGGATGAAGAGAATCAAATGCTTTTTAGAAAATACAAGAACGAAGGAAAAAATAATCGCGAAATTTCTGCTTGTATTGAAGAGGAATTAGATGTTCGTGAGATATTGGAGCGTTCGAGTCGTAGGTGGGATGGTGGTTACGCCATTGCAGGTATGATTGGGCACGGCGATGCATTTGTGGCACGTGATCCATGGGGAATACGTCCGGCTTGTTATTACCAGGATGATGAAATTGTGGTGGTTGCTTCAGAACGACCGGTCATTCAGACAGCTATCAATGTACGTTCTACTGAGGTAAAAGAAATTAAGCCAGGGCATGCCTTAATTATTAAGAAAAACGGAACCGTTACAGAGGAATTAGTTCGCGTTCCGCAGAAACGTACATCCTGTTCGTTTGAGCGAATTTACTTTTCGCGTGGCAGTGATAAAAAGATTTACAATGAACGTAAGGAGCTTGGGCGTTTATTGGCAAAAACACTGCTTGAGAAAGTTGATTATAACATTGAAGATACTGTCTTTTCTTATATTCCAAATACTGCTGAAACGGCTTTCTATGGAATGATGGAAGGTGTAAGAAAGGAATTGGATCAGGTTAAGAAAAAGCAGATTCTTGATAAGGGTAAGGATATCACGCCAGACGAATTAGATAAGATTTTATCTGTTGAGCCTCGCGTTGAAAAAATCGCCATTAAGGATGTTAAGATGCGTACCTTTATTGCTGATGATACCAGTCGTGATGATATGGTGGCGCATGTATATGATGTCACTTATGGTATTGTAAAAAATGGTGTTGATACTTTGGTAGTAATTGATGATTCAATTGTGCGCGGTACAACATTAAAGAAAAGCATTCTGCGCATCTTAGATCGTTTACATCCTAAAAAGGTGATAATTGTATCGTCGGCACCGCAAATTCGTTACCCTGATTGTTATGGTATCGATATGGCCAAGTTGAAAGATTTCTGTGCATTTTCGGCAACAATTGAGTTGTTAAAAAATGCAGGGCGTCAGCAAATTATTGATGATGTGTATAAGAAATGTAAGGAGCAACAGAATCTGCCTAAAGAGGAAATTGTGAATTATGTGAAAGAAATATATAAGCCTTTTACACCAGAAGAAATTTCTGCGCAAATAGCAAAAATGCTAACTCCGGAAGACATTGATGCAGAGGTGGAAATTGTATACCAAAGTATTGAAAATTTACATGAAGCTTGTCCTGAAGATAAGGGAGATTGGTACTTCACGGGTAACTACCCAACTCCAGGAGGTAATAAAGTGGTTAATACCTCTTTTATCAATTTTGTGGAAGGTAAAAGTGGTAGAGCTTATTAAGGATATTATCCTAATATTATATAAAACGAGACTTGAGAAATTAAGTCTCGTTTTTAGTTTGTAATATCCAATGCCATTTGAATATAGGCATATACATCAGAAGGGTGGTGATTCATCTTTGTGTTACTTCTTTTGTGTCCAAGTCGCACAATAATTAAGTCTTTTTCGGGAATCGAAATAATATATTGACCAAGTATGCCTCTTGCATAAGTGACATTAAGATCCTTGTGTTTTAATAACCAATACTGAAAGCCGTAATAGTCCACATTTTCCATTTGTAAGTTTACCAGATGTGAAGCTGGAGAAGTGGCATATTGGAGGTATTGTTCTGAGATGATTTGTTGCCCTCGCCAAAAGCCTTTATGATTTATTAAGGCTCCTAATAGTGCAAAGTCGCGAGCATTACTGTTAAAGCAGCAATAAGCTTTTTCATAACCATTTTTTGTATCAAGCGACCAAAGGGCAGGCTGTCTAGCTCCTAGAGGTTTCCAGAGTTTCTGAGAGGCGTAGTGGCTAAGATTTTGACCTGTTGCTTCTCTTAGTATGTGGGCTAGTATTTGTGTGTCGCCACTTTTGTATTCAAATATTTCACCGGGTATTTCAACTATTTTCAACTCATTGACCAAGTTGTCTAATCTGTCGCCATAGTAGGCTTTGGTAGTCATCGATAATGGACTTGAATAGCTCTCGTCCCATGATGAACCACTACTCATATTTAATAGATGTCGAATAGTTAGTTCCTTGCCATTGTATTTCTCTAAATGAGGCAAGAAATCACTTGCTTTTTGGTCGACAGATTGGATGTAACCATCTTCAATGGCTGCACCAATAAGCAAAGCGACAATGCTTTTTGCGGCAGAGAATGAATTGGAGTAGGAGTCTGGACCATAACCATCCCAGTATTCTTCATAAACAATACTGTCATTTTTTATTACCAAATAGGCAATTGTTTGATAGTGTTCTAGTGTGTCGCGCCATTGCTTATCGAACGAAGCTTGATTGTAGTTGTTTGCACTTGGCCAAGTAAATGTGTTGTCAGAAGTTTTTACTTCGCGATTTTCAAATATTTCATAATCTGCAATGCCAGGAAACCAATAGGTAAAGGCCATGCGCATGTGATGTGGCAACAAAAACCAAATGCCGATAAATAATACAATTATAAATGTAAATCTAAAGCGTTTTTTTGCTGCCATAACCACTGTTTTTTTATTCAGGATTCCATTCTCTAATATGTATTAAATCAGGAAAAGCCTCTGGTTTGTAAATGGATTTGTTATCAATAATTCGCATGCATTCTTGAATGCCTTCAGGGATGCTGGGGTGTGGGTAAAATATCTTTAAAACCTCTTGTAAACTATTGCCTTGATTAATTAGGTGAGCCACCGAAATAATAAATGCCGAAGCTTGTGGTCCTGCTGCACGCATGCCTAAAATACGCCTTTCATCATCGTTACTTACGAGAAGTTTGACAAAGCCATTGGTATTGCGCATAGCGATTGCTCGGTTTACAAGTTTGTTAGAGTAGTAGGCTGCTTTATAGGCAATTTTCTTTTTTTGCAATTGCTTCTCATTGGCACCAACAGCGGCCACCTCTGGTTTAAAGAACATGAGTGTCGACATGTGAGAATAATCCAGAGGATATTGTGGTACATCACCAATTTTTTCAGCGGCCATGCGCCCTTGGAATTCGGCAACACTATACAATTGAGTGTGACCTGTAACATCGCCAGCTGCATATATGTGACAATGGCCTCGGCCATCCCGCATCACACAATCATCTTGAATTGGAATGTTACCACGTTCATCAAGGTCTACGCCAATGGCCTCTAGTCCGAGCCCTTCACTATTTGGAATTCTACCAATCGCCACCAGCACAACATCTACCTCAATTACTTTACTATGTCCATCCTGATAGTCTAAAACTATTTCGAGATGGTCGGTGTGTTTGCGTATAGTGCGTAAGGTAGCCGTGTGGTGAATGAGGACACCATTTTTTTCTAAGTTTTTGGATACAAAATCGCTAACATCATCATCTTCATATGGAAGTACTTTGTGTGCTCTATCCAGTAAATGAACTTCTGTTTGTGCGAAATTAGAAAAGATAGTTGCAAATTCACAACCAATTATTCCTGATCCTATGATGAGCATTCTTTCTGGAAATTCTTTTAAATCGAGTATTCCATCTGAAGTAATAATGCGTTCGCCATCAATTTGGAGGTCGGTATATTCCCTTGGTCGCGACCCTGTGGCTATAATGAAGTTTTTCCCGTGTAGTTCTTTTGTACCTTCTATGGACCTTACTTCAACAGAGTAGGGGGTAAGAAATTTTGCCCAGCCATATTCAATACTTAGCGAACCACTTTTGCTTTTTTCGCGAGAAAAAGTTTCTATCTGGCTAAGCATTTGATACTGCTTTTCCTTGGCGGCTTGAAGAACGGTTTTTTTTACTTCGGAGAAATCAACACTTAGTGAACCGGCTCTATATCCTCTGTCGATACGTGCAGCTACTGCATAGTCTAGCGATAGTTCGTACATGGTTTTAGAGGTCAACGCGCCATTCATAACGCCTGCTCCTCCTACGTGTTTTGCTTCAATAATACATACATGTTGGCCGTAATCGAGGGCTCTTATAGCGGCAGAATAACCGGCAGGTCCGCTACCAATTACTATCAGGTCAAAAGTGTCAGTCATATGATATTAATATCTTGTACATATATAAACAAAAAGAGCTGCAATTGTTTGATTGCAGCTCTTTCTTTTTCGTGTATTTTGTTATTCGTGCGTTTCGTTGGGGTCAAATGTATCAACGTGTCTGTTTATTTTTTGACTGTATAATTCATCAATGGTCAATATTATTCCCGTTTCTTCAACGTCACCAAATCTGTCGTTAATAGCTGTGCCAAAGGTTTTCATCGATGGCGAGAGGTTCATGTATGCGTTGATAAGTGGAGGGATGTTTTCTCCAAATTCTCTAACGCGCTTAGTTAGTATTTTGTAATCTTCTTGATAGTTTTTTCCACAGAAAATCTCCTTTAAATCATCTTGTGTAAGATCGATTTCAACTGGCTTGTGGGGATATAAAAGTCTGTCAGGATCATTAAAGTACTTCTGTAGAAAGCCTAGTATTAAATCTCTGGCATGTCTGTTGAAGTGCGTATACATGGTTACTTTGCCAAAGAAGTATTTCATTTCAGGATGGCTTACAATTAGTGAGCCTAATCCATCCCAAAGGTTATCCAAGGCAAATAAACTCTTTGTTCCCGCTTTTGACGATTGATAGGTAGGCTGAACAAACGAACGTCCCAATTCAATCATATAGGGTAAATATTCTTTTAAAAATTGATCTGAGAACTGAAATAAACGCGAGGTTGCTAGCTTAACATTGCCCAACTGATCAAAGGGAATGTCGCAGCCCAATAGGTATCGGTATCCACCAAGTATTTCTTTAGCTTGAGGGTCCCAAACGATGAGCTGACGATATGGAATTTCCGCAGTATCATAATCGTCGATGTCCATTTCTTTACCAGTGCCACCACCGGCCATGCGAAATGAAATTTCTCTAAGGCGTCCAACTTCACGCATTAAAGCCGGAGCTTCGTGAGCTGTAAAGTCATATATTTTGTTGTTTCCTTTGTTCGTGTTTCTAACAAAAGTATCCTGCGACAATTCAGCTTCCAATTCTTCTCTCGGTACAGGAGGTATAATATCTTTTGCTCTCATTAACGTATTTTTGAATTTGCGTTATGTACAAATTTAATTAATTTTTTAAGCCGTAAACGTAATCTTTGATTTTTTGTGCCCATTTGTCGGCCTTAGTTCCGTTTTTTAGTTGTTCGTACGTGATGGGTTCGCCAAATGTTATTGTAATGGTCTTACCCTTCTGCTTATACATTTCGTCAACCAAGTAGAGCATTTCTATATTAACTTTTAGGCCAAGGCGTTTACGCCAGTTTGCAAGCTTGTAGAAGAAATTAGTGTTTTGTCCGGATATATGTACTGGTATTATAGTTCGCTTGTGATTAATTGTTTTGCGAATAAAATTCTTTTTCCATTCTAAATCCTCAATACCGTGTTTTTTTCTGCGAGAAACCAATCCGGCTGGGAACATTAAAACTTGCTCGTCGCTGGCATAAGCCTTGTCAATCATTTGAGCCGCTTCTTTGCTGTGCCCTCCGTGTTTATTGACAGGTAAGAAAATAGAGTGGAGGTTTTTGATGTTCATCAGTATGTCGTTAACAGGAAATTTTAAGTGTTTAAAATATTTCCCCACTGCTGACACGAATATCATGCCATCCATGCCACCAAGCGGATGGTTGGCAGCAAAAACAAAGCGCCCATCCTTTGGTATGTTTTCTTCACCTTGAATGGTATACTTAACACCAAAACCATTGACAATTCCTTCTGCATATTCAATGCCATGAAGGTGCTTGATTGTGTCCATGAAAGTATTAACCTCTTCTTGATGTGTTATTCGTTTTAGGTAACGAATTAAAAATCGAGGAATGAATTTTCTTAATCCTGGATTTTTGTCTGTAAACACCTTGTCGATGTCAATGAATTTGGGGCTTTCTGATGTACTCATGATGACGAATTCGATTATTTCGGGGTCAAGTTTAGAAAAATATTTAGACAAAACATAAATACATGAACGATTCTGAGGTCTTCAATTGTTGATATTTCTTAAAAGTTATCAACAAGGTGTAATAAAGTGGGGTAAAGTGGTTGGAGGTGGTTTGTTTTTTATCTATTTTTACAAAACAAATACAGTTTTTGTAATGGTCACATTTATAGGCGATTTTGTTTGTAAGTCCGACTCTAAAGGACGCATTGTGTTGCCTGCACTCTTCAAAAAAGCGATGAGTGCCGGGGAGCAACAGTGTTTTGTGGTGCGCAAAGATTTATTTGAAGACTGTCTTGTGATGGTGCCTTACGATGCTTGGTTGGAAGAAGTGAAGTTGTTGGAAGATAAGCTGAGTTCGTATCGTCAGAAAGATCGTCGTTTAAAAAGGGCTCTTTACAAATCTACTGCAGAAATTAATTTAGATGCCAATGGCCGTTTCTTAATTCCTAAACGTTTAATGGAAATGATAAACGTGAAAGGTGAAGTTGTGTTGTTGGGTGTGGGAAGTAATATTGAATTGTGGAGCAAGCAGCGATTCGAGGAGGAAGATATGCAAGGAGAAGAGCTAGGGTATTTGGCGGAAGATTTGCTAGGGAGTGCAATGGTTGAAGATTAGAAGGGAAACGCAAAATATTATGGAACAGGAATATCATGTGCCGGTGTTGTTGAAAGAGTCTGTTGATGGACTTGCTATAAAGCCTGATGGGATTTATGTGGATCTTACCTTTGGAGGTGGAGGTCATAGTCGTGAGATACTTAGTAGGCTTAACAAGGGTAAGTTAATTGTTTTTGATCAGGATGCAGATGCCTATAATAATCGACCAGATGATGAGCGTTTAATCTTTGTTCGTCATAATTTTCGCTACTTAACTCATTTTTTAAGGTATTTAAATATCCCAAAGGTTGATGGAATTCTAGGTGATTTAGGTGTGTCATCACATCACTTCAACGATGCTGAACGTGGCTTCTCTTTTCGTTTTGATGCCAAGTTAGATATGCGAATGAGTCAGAATCTAAAGACTACCGCAGCCGATATCGTCAATACTTATTCCGAACAAGATTTAAAAAGGTTGTTTTGGCAATACGGTGAAATAAAGAAATCCGGTAAGTTGTCAGGTGCCATAGTTGAGTATCGACAGCAAACTCCTTTTAAAACCACAACGGATCTGAAATTGATAGCCGAAAAATGCGGCCCAAAAAAAGAACAAAGTAAATTCTTAGCGCAGGTGTTTCAGGCTTTACGTATTGAGGTAAATCGGGAAATGGATGTTTTGAAATCGATGTTGATGCAATCGGGTGAGGTGATTGCTAAGGATGGTCGATTGGTGATTATATCTTACCACAGCTTAGAAGATCGTTTGGTGAAGAACTATATACGTTCGGGCGATGTAGATAAAACCAATGCTGAACAAGATTTATTCGGACATACAGACGTTCCGTTTAAGGCAGTCAATCGTAAAATTATCATTCCAAGCGATGAGGAGATAGCTGTTAATGGCCGGGCTCGAAGTGCTAAACTTAGAATTGCTGAAAGGTTATGAATTGGCGGAAAAATAAAATATCAGAATTTATTCTTTCCAAAGAGGAATTTGGTGAATTGCGAAATATCTCTTTCAGAGATATAATTAACGGACGCATTTTTACCCGATTAGTAATCACCAAGCAATTACCCTTTGTCATTTTTATCGCGTTTTTAGGTTTCCTATATATAGGTAACCATTATAAAATGGAAGAGTTAATGCGCGAAGTGGCGGTATTAAACAAAGATTTAAAGGAATTACGTTACGAAGCCATCACAACATCATCGGAATTGATGTTTATGAGTAAGCAAAGTGAGGTGTTGAAAAAGGTGAAAGCTGTTAAGTTGGATTTAGAAGAGTTAACAGAGCCACCTCGTAAATTAAAAGTAAAAAATTAGGGTGCTAATATGCAAATAAAGAAAGGCATCATATTAAGGTTTGGTTTGGTCTACGTTGTTGTAGGTGCGCTTGCTGTGTGGATTTTAGGTACGGCCTTGTATTTGCAATTGATTGAAGGTGATCGCTATGCCGAAGAAGAACAGAAGCAAAATAATAAGGATATAGTAATTGATGCAAATCGGGGTGATATACTGGCTTCGGATTTAAGAAAGTTAGCTTGTTCGGTTCCCACCTATCGTATTCATATGGACATGCGTGCCAATGGATTAACGGATGAGCGTTTTAATACAGGCATTGATAGTTTGGCGATTCAACTGTCGCGATTTTTTGGTGATCGAAGTGTTTCTTATTACAGAAATAATTTAAAGAAAGCGCGCGCAGAAGGACGAAGGTATTACATGGTGCATTCGCGAAGAATTTCTTATACCGATTTAAAAATCGTTAAGGAGTTTCCTATTTTTCGCTTAGGTGCAAACAAGGGAGGATTCATCCCCAAAAAGTATGAACGCCGTAAGTTGCCGTTTGGCGATTTGGCTTCTCGTACCATTGGTAGTTTGTATGCCGAAAAGGATTTGGGTGGTCGTTTTGGTTTGGAGATGGCTTATAATAATAGCCTGAAGGGAATAAATGGAATAAGCAACCGTACGCGTGTTGCAGGTAATTGGGTGGTTGAAGAAGAGATTGAACCAACCGATGGTCATGATATTATTACAACCATTGATATTGGTTTGCAAGATGTAGCTGAATCGGCTTTGCTTCAGCAATTAAGAAAACATAATGCCGATCATGGTTGTGCGGTTTTGATGGAGGTGTCAACGGGGGCTGTGAAGGCAATTGCTAACCTTGGTGTGACTTCGTCTGGTAGATATATCGAAGATTATAATTATGCCATTGGTGAGGCAACCGAGCCGGGTTCTACCTTTAAGTTGGCGTCGATGATAGTAGCTTTGGAGGATGATGTGGTGAAGTTGACCGATAGCATAGAAACAGGCAAGGGCTACTGTTATTTTTACGACCGAAAAATGACAGATAGTCATCATGGCGGATATGGTACTTTAACTGTTCGTGAGGCGTTTGAGAAGTCATCAAATGTGGCTATTTCAAAAATTGTTTTTAATAATTATAAGGATAATCCGCGACGTTTTGTTGATCGAATCCTATCCATGGGTCTAAAAGATCCTTTGGGAATTGAGATAAAAGGAGAAGGCACGCCATTGATAAAATATCCGGGCGAGAAAACCTGGTCGGGTACAACACTTCCTTGGATGTCGATTGGTTATGCACTTCAGCAGACGCCATTACAAATACTTGCTTTTTACAACGCTATTGCAAATAATGGCAAGATGGTGAAGCCTCGATTTGTTGATGGCATCGCTCATCATGGTGAGGTGATTCAAAGAATGAAACCTAAAGTGATTAATCCGTCCATATGTTCTTTGGAAACAATCGAAGAGGTGCATGAATTGTTGGTGGGTGTAGTTGAAAATGGAACGGGTCGAAATATTAAAAACGATCGTTATAAGATAGCCGGAAAAACAGGTACTGCTCAAATTGCACAAGGTAGCACTGGTTATGGTGCAGTGAAATCGTACCAAGCTTCATTTGTTGGGTACTTCCCGGCAGAGCGTCCCTTGTACAGTTGTATTGTAGTGGTGAATGGTCCTTCAAATAATGTGTACTACGGTAATCTTGTTGCAGGTACGGTGTTTGGGAAAATTGCAGAACGTGTTTACGCGCAGAGTTACGATAATCCTGATGTGAAAGAGAATTACGTTATTCCAGTTTCGGAGCTTCAACCTTATGCTAAGGGTGGGCCAAAGGAAGAGTTGTTGACGGTTTTTGATGAAGTGGGTATTTCGGTGAATGGTGAAGAATTGGAGTCGGAATGGATTTCAACACAAGCGCGTGAACATGATATTCAGTTGAAGAGTAAGAGTTTTCCTGATGGCTTGGTGCCTAATGTGAGAGGGCTAGGTGCAAAAGATGCGGTTAATATACTCGAAAACATGGGCTTGAAAGTTCGGATTAGTGGAGTAGGGAGGGTTAAGAGTCAGTCCATGACTGCTGGACAAGCGTTTAGAAGAGGATCAGTTATTAATTTAAAAATGGGCTAATTATCAGCTATGGTTAAATTATCAGAAATAATCAAAGGTTTGGAGGTAATCAAGCGAATCAATTCAAAAGATGTTGAGATTGACGCCTTGGTGTTTGATTCGCGTAAGGTGAGTGCTTCTTCTCTTTTTGTTGCTGTGCCTGGTACTGTGAGTGATGGGCATCAGTTTGTGCCTCAGGTTTTCGATAAGGGATGCCGTTGTGTTGTGTGTGAAGTATTGCCTGTTGATTATCCTGAAGATGCTGTTGTTTTACAGGTGAAAAACTCAGCTCAAGCTTTGGGATTAATGGCTTCAGCTTTTTATAATCACCCTTCTTCTAAATTAAAATTAGTTGGTGTTACCGGAACAAATGGTAAAACAACAACCGCAACATTATTACATTCCTTGGTGAGTGCAATGGGATATAAGGCTGGTTTGTTTTCAACAGTTTCAAATTATATTGGTCAGCAACAAATTGCTGCAACACATACCACGCCCGATGCTGTGACATTAAATAAAATGATGGCTGACATGGTGGAGGCCGGTTGCGATTATTGCTTTATGGAGGTTAGCTCACATGCTTTAGATCAAAAACGAACAGAAGGTCTGAATTTTGCAGGTGCTTTATTTACAAATATTACGCACGATCATCTTGATTATCATCTGACCTTCAAGAATTATATAAACGCTAAAAAATCCTTTTTTGACTCACTTAATAAAGAGGCCTTTGCCTTGGTTAATGCAGATGATAAAAATGGTGCTGTGATGTTGCAGAATTGTGCGGCCTCAAAAAACACCTTTTCTTTAAGAAGTGCTGGTGACTTTAAAGCACGCATTATCGAGAGTATGTTTGAAGGTATGCAGCTCGACATTGATGGTCAAGAGGTTTGGTCGCAATTTGTTGGCAACTTTAATGCGCAGAACTTATTGGCAGTATACGGAGCAGCTGTGTTACTTGGCTTTGATAAGATGGAGGTTTTGGTTGCAATAAGTAAACTTGATGCTGTTGATGGGCGTTTTGAGACCATTCGATCGAAAGATGGAAAAACGGCAATTGTGGATTATGCGCATACGCCGGATGCATTAAAAAATGTACTTGAAACCATTAATCTAATTCGTCAGAGTCAGCAGCAACTAATTACGGTAGTTGGTGCAGGTGGCGATCGCGATCCTATGAAACGTCCTGAAATGGCGAAAGAAGCGGTTGTTGCAAGTTCAAAGGTGATACTAACATCCGATAATCCGCGCAGTGAAGAGCCCGATGCTATTATTGAGCAAATGATGGACGGGGTTAGTTTTAAAGACAGAATTAAGGTCTTGTCAATTGTTAATCGCCGCGAAGCGATTCGAACAGCATGTATGGTTGCCGTGCCGGGCGATATTATTTTGATTGCTGGTAAAGGGCATGAAACCTACCAAGAAATAAAAGGTGAGCGTCATCATTTCGATGATCGTGAAATTGTGAGAGAAGTGTTTAACGCAGAATAAAATAAAAAACAATGTTATACTATTTATTTGAATATTTCGAGTCGCTAAATATGCCTGGAGCTGGTGTTTTCCAATACATCTCGTTTCGTGCTGCGATGGCTATAATTGTTGCTTTATTATTTTCTGCGATTATTGGAAAATTAGTAATTCGTTTGTTACAACGTCAGCAAATTGGTGAGGTTGTGCGCGATTTGGGGCTTGAAGGACAGTACCAGAAGAAAGGTACACCAACCATGGGAGGTGTAATAATTATCGCTTCTATTTTGGTGCCGGTGTTGTTGTTTAGTAAGCTTGATAATGTTTATATTATTCTCATGATCATTTCAACCATATGGCTAGGTGTCATTGGTTTTATCGATGATTATATAAAAGTATTTAAGAAAGATAAAGAGGGATTGGCTGGTAAATTTAAAGTTGCTGGACAGGTGGGCTTAGGTTTAATTGTTGCCATTACTTTGTTTTCGAGTGGCGATGTGGTTGTTCGTGAAAAGATACCTGGTGAAACCGTGATGGTGGAATTGGAAAGTGGCGAAACAGTTGAGCGTGTTGCAACGCGAGAGGTCAAGTCTACTATTACTAATGTACCATTTTTGAAAAATAACCGATTTGACTATTCATCGCTACTATGGTTTCTTGGAGATCAAGCATCTAAATGGGGATGGTTAATTTTTGCTGTTGCAGTTATCTTTATAATTACGGCAGTGTCAAACGGAGCGAATATTACAGATGGATTGGATGGTTTGGCGACGGGTACTTCTGCCATTATTGGCACTACCCTTGGTGTCTTCGCCTATTTATCCAGTAATATAATTTACGCCGATTATCTGAATATAATGTATATCCCGCATTCGCAGGAATTGGTTGTTTTTATTGCTGCATTTATTGGTGCAACGGTTGGTTTCTTGTGGTATAATTCTTTCCCAGCTCAGGTTTTTATGGGTGATACGGGCAGTTTAACACTTGGTGGAATCATTGCTGTGTTTGCCATTTTATTGCGCATCGAATTATTGATCCCAATACTCTGTGGCGTGTTTTTAGTTGAGAATGTATCGGTGTTGATGCAGGTGAGTTGGTTCAAATATACCAAACGAAAATATGGTGTTGGGCGACGGATTTTTAAGATGGCACCCTTACATCATCATTACCAAAAAAAGGGATATGCAGAATCTAAAATTGTTACACGATTTTGGATCATTGGTATTATGTTGGCAGTGTTAACTATTGTTACGCTTAAGGTTAGATAAGAGATTATGCAAAAGTTAGTTGTTTTAGGAGCAGGAGAGAGTGGTGTTGGTGCCGCGTTGCTGGCAAAGCAACAGGCTTGGTCTGTGTTTGTTTCCGATAAAGGTAAGATAGCTGATCGATACAAGAAGGAACTTAACGAGGCTGGCATTGAGTGGGAAGAGGGGCAGCATACTGAGGCGCGAATTCTGGCAGCTCATGAAGTGGTTAAAAGTCCAGGTATTCCTGATACAGTGCCATTGATTCGTCAGTTGCATCATCTTGGAATATCGGTTGTTTCCGAAATCGAATTTGCAGGACGTTATACTGAGGCTAAGAAGATATGTATTACTGGCAGTAACGGTAAAACCACAACCACCATGCTTATTCATTATTTGTTGGAGCAAGCCGGTGTGAAGGTGGCCATGGCAGGTAATGTTGGAACAAGCTTGGCAAGGCAAATTGCTGAAGGGCAAGAGCCAGATTGGTTTGTGATTGAGTTGAGTAGTTTCCAGTTGGATGGCATGTATAAGTTCAAGGCTGATATTGCTGTATTGCTTAATATCACACCCGATCATTTAGATCGCTATGATTATAAGATGGAAAAGTATGTGGATAGTAAATTTCGCATTCTTCAAAATCAAAGCGAAGAGGATGTGTTTATTTATTGCGAAGATGATCCTGTTATTCGAGAAGCACTGGGTGAGCGGCTCTTAAAATCTGAATTATTACCATTTTCTCAAAAAGATATACTCAAACGTGGAGCTTATTCTACCACCGATGAGATGATTATTAATTATAACGATGATTCTATGTCAATTTTTTCACAAGAACTATCCTTGCAAGGCCGTCATAATTTGTACAATTCTATGGCAGCAGGCATTGTAGCTCAGGTATTGAAAATAAAGAAGAAATTTATTCGTGAGAGCCTAACTAGCTTTAAAGGGGTAGAACATCGCCTCGAAAAAGTAGTTTCCGTTAAAGGGCTTGAGTTTATAAATGATTCGAAAGCAACCAATGTTAATTCAAGTTGGTATGCATTGGAGTGCATGGATAAAAAAGTGATTTGGATTGCTGGTGGAGTTGACAAGGGTAACGACTATTCTGAGTTGTTCCCAATGGTGGAGAAGAAAGTTAAGGCGCTCATATGTTTGGGTGTTGATAATAGTAAATTGCTTGACTCATTTGGTGGCTTAGTGCCGATTTATGAAACAGCATCGATGAAGGATGCGGTAAATAAAGCATACGAACTGGGTAAGAAGAATGAGGTGGTGTTGTTATCGCCGGCATGTGCTAGTTTCGATTTGTTCGATAGTTATGTGCAGCGTGGTGTTGAGTTTAAGAAGTGTGTTCAGGATTTATAAGAAAATTGGATGAGCGAAACGATTCGTAAATACATAAAGGGTGATCGCATTATTTGGATGGTGATTATTGCTTTGGCTGTTTTTTCTAGCTTGGTTGTGTATAGTGCCACTGGAAACTTAGCCTATAAGCATCACGATGGCAATGCTATTTATTACCTGTTTCGTCATGCCAAGTTTTTATTGGTAGGTATTGCTATTATTGTTGGTGTTCATCATTTGAACTATAAGTGGTTTGCGCGCTTTGCGGTTGTTTTCTTGTATCTGGCCATTGCTTTATTGGCCATAACTTTGCTTTCGGGTGTAAGTTTAAATCAAGCGAGTCGTTGGTTAACAGTTCCGGTTGTTGGCATATCGTTTCAGCCCTCTGAAATTGCCAAGTTGGCCCTAATGATGTACATCGCAAAAGTATTGGCGCAGTACCAAAGCAACGATCGAAATGCAGATGAGGCCTTCAAACCAATCATCATTCATGTGGGTATTGTTTGTGCACTTATTTTTAGAGAGGATTTTTCTACAGCTGGATTAATTGGAGCAACAAGTTTAATTGTCATGTTCATTGGTCGGGTTTCGTTAAAATATATATTGGGAACAGTTGGAGCTGTTGTGTTGTTTGTGGTTGTTATACTTTGGTTGTCGGAGTATGTGCCATTTTTGCATCGAGCAAGTACCTGGAAAGCACGTATTGAAAGGTTTGTTGGTTCAGATGATGGAGCCAAAGAGGTAAGTAGTGCCGATTATCAATCAGAGCGTTCTAAAATGGCAATAGCCACGGGTGGATTCATGGGGAAAGGACCAGGTAATAGTCATCAAAGGTATTTTTTGCCTCATCCCTACAGTGATTTTGTATATGCTATCATAACAGAGGAGTTTGGATTTATAGGCGCCTTTTTTGTGATGTTAGCCTATCTTATTTTGCTATTTCGATCCGGTGTAATAGTGCGGGCAAGTACACGAACATTCCCTGCTTTTTTAGTGGTTGGACTATCTACTTTACTCTGTGTGCAGGCTTTCATAAATATGGGAGTGGCAGTTGGCGTATTTCCGGTAACGGGACAACCCTTGCCCTTGGTAAGTATGGGTGGTACATCAACACTTTTTACATGCTTGGCTCTGGGAGCAATATTGAGTGTGAGCCGCAATAATATGGAAGAAAAAATGGAAGCTGAGCAAGAATCAGTGGAACAAACATCATAAAATATGAGTCAGATACGCGTGCTTATTAGTGGGGGTGGAACAGGAGGGCATATCTTTCCTGCCATATCCATTGCCAATGCTGTAAAAGAGTTGTTGCCTGATGCGCAAATATTGTTTGTTGGGGCTCAGGGCAAAATGGAAATGGAAAAGGTGCCGGCTGCAGGTTATGAGATTGTTGGTTTGCCCGTGGCTGGTTTTCATCGAAAATTAACCTTACGAAATTTATCTTTTCCATTCAAGCTCATTAAAAGCTTGATGAAAGCGCGTAAAGTGATAAAAGATTTTAAGCCGCATGTGGCGGTTGGAGTAGGCGGATATGCAAGTGGACCTGTGCTCCGTGTTGCATCAAAAGCTGGAATACCTTGTTTGCTGCAGGAGCAAAATTCTTTTCCTGGTGTGACCAATCGAATATTAGCGCGAAAAGCCGCTAAAATTTGTGTGGCTTACGATAAGATGGATCGGTTTTTTCCAAAGGATAAGATTCTTTTAACAGGAAATCCTGTAAGAGATAATCTCTTGAATAAGGTTAATCGCGAAGAAGCAGCTGAGTTCTTTGGTTTGGATGCTTCAAAAAAGTGTATCCTGGTCATTGGCGGAAGTTTAGGAGCGCGTTCTGTTAATAATGGTATTATTAATTCAATCGATGATTTGCCCGAAGATTGTCAGATGATATGGCAGGCAGGACGATTTTATATTGAAGAAATGAGAGCAAAACTACCCGAAGCTTTTAAGGAACGTGTAGTCGTAACAGATTTTATTAGTCGTATGGATTTGGCATTTGCCATGGGCGATGTGGTTATTTCACGAGCGGGAGCTAGTTCTATTTCTGAATTGGCTTTGTTGGCAATACCATCGGTGTTTGTGCCATCACCAAATGTGTCGGAAGATCATCAGACCAAAAATGCGATGGCCTTGGTTGATAAAGAAGCTGCTGTATTAGTTAAGGATGTTGATGTAAATGTGGTTGTTAAAACGGCCGTTGATTTAGTGAATGACGACTCGCTACTAAATAAATTGAGTGCCAACATTAAGTTGATGGCCAAGCCAAATGCGGCAAAAGATATTGCTGAGGAAGTTATAAAGCTAGCAAAAAGTAAGTAAGACATATGTTGCAACTGAAGGATATAAAGAGTGTATATTTCATTGGAATAGGTGGAATCGGGATGAGTGCCTTAGCACGTTTCTTTAAATATGAAGGAAAAGAGGTTGCAGGGTACGATCGTACTCAAACCGACCTTACTCATAAATTGGAGGTAGAAGGAATTTCTATTCACTACACCGATGATGTAGATTTAATATCAAGCACTTTTAAGCAGCAGTTGTCTTGTTTGGTGGTTTATACACCGGCTGTTCCCAAAGATCATACCGAATTAAATTTCTTTCGTGACAATGGATTTACTGTAAAGAAACGTGCAGAAGTACTTGGCTTGTTAACGCAGGGTATGGATGGTATTTGTGTGGCAGGTACGCATGGTAAAACAACCATTTCAAGTATGACTGCTCACTTATTGAAACAATCAAAAGTAGGATGTAATGCTTTCTTAGGGGGTATTACTAATAATTATAAAACCAATTTTTTACACGATGTAAAGTCGCCGTATGTGGTGCTTGAGGCCGATGAGTTTGATCGCTCATTTTTGCACTTGAAACCGCATTTTGCGTTGGTGTCCGCAATGGATGCTGATCATTTAGATATTTACGGTGATGCGGAGCAGGTTTATGCTGCTTTTAATGAGTTTGTTTCTCTAATTGGTGCTGGTGGTGCTTTGTTGCACAAAGTTGGCTTGCCAATTAATGAGCCGGATGAAGAGGTCGAAATCTTTACCTATTCACTCGATGAGGAGGGTGATTTTTACCCTACGAACCTTCATTTAAAAAATGGCTTGTATCAATTTGACTTACAATCGCCCTTCGGAAAAATATCAAATGTAACTCTAGGTATACCTGGTTTGGTCAATGTTGAAAATGCAGTAGGAGCAATGGGTTTGGCTTTATTATCGGGTGTTGAGGAGGATGAGATACGTGAAGCTTTACCGAAGTTTTCTGGTATTAAGCGACGTTTCGAGTATCATGTTCGTGAGGAGGGTATGGTGTACATCGATGATTACGCGCATCATCCCGAGGAGATTAATGCAACCGTTAAGTCGGTTCGTGCCATTTATCCTGAAAAAGAATTAACCGTTGTTTTTCAGCCGCATTTATTTACACGAACTCAGGATTTTGCAGAAGGTTTTGCAAAGGCATTGGATAAATGTGATCAAATATTCTTATTGGATATCTATCCGGCTCGTGAATTACCAATTGAGGGAGTTAATTCTGAAATGATACTTAAGCTTATGGAGTCGGAGAAGGTTAAGGTGGTTAAAAAAGAGGCTTTGCTTGATGAATTGTTAAAGGTGAAGCCAGAGTTGGTTTTGTCGTTGGGAGCGGGCGATATTGATAAGTTGGTGCCAAGTTTGGCAGAGGGATTAAAGGATTCCATCAGCAATTAATTAACGTTTGGCAAATTGTTAATAAATATTGCTTATAAGTTTGTTTTTAGCTTAACGGAAAAAGTTATATTTAAGCGGATAAAACTGTTTTATTAAAGAAAGTGAAGCGTTTAAAGAACATAGCAGGTATAGCCATTATCGTGATTTATTTCCCGATCATGTTTTCATTTGTTTCTATTAGTAAGGAGCAGATGGTATGTGGTGTGGTTATGTCTGAGGTGAAGGATAGCGTAGATAACCAGTTTATTACACGAGATGAGATTCGGGATATAGCGCTTGAGAAGTACCCTGGAATATTAGGCCGAAAAGTAAATGAAATTAATAGCGAAGAGGTGGAGCAGTTCTTTTTAAAGCATCCTGCTGTAGCCAATTGCGAGGTTTATTTTACTTATGGAGGTGCCATTCATGTGGATGTGACGCAACGTCAACCAATGTTAAGGGTCTTTGAAAGTAATAAATCGTACTATTTAGATAGAGATGGTGAGAAGATGCCATTATTTAAAAAGCATTCGGCACATGTATTGGTGGCTAGTGGTTATTTAAAAAAGTTAAAGAATAAAGAAGATTTAGTTTGTATTGCTAAGACCATCATGGACGATGAGTTTTGGCAGGCACAAATTGAGCAAGTATATATTTCATCCAAAGGAGAATTTATGATGGTGCCGCGTGTTGGTGATCATCTTATTGAGTTTGGTAGCATTGAACGTATGGAAGAAAAGTTTCGGAATCTGCGGGCTTTGTATAAAAATGGGTGGGAATCCCGTGAGTGGAATTTGTATAAAAGAGTCAATCTAAAATATAAAGGGCAAGTCGTTTGCACAAAAGCATAGTTGTTATGAATCAGGATCCAAATCTTATAGCCGCTATCGACATTGGTACAACTAAAATTGTTGCCATTGTTGGTCGTAAAACTGAAGAAGGTAAACTCCAGCTCATGGGCATGGAGCAGGTACCATCTATTGGTGTTAAAAGAGGTGTTGTTTTAAATATTGACGAGACAGTTTCGTCAATCAAACAAGCCGTATCGAAAATTGAACAGAAATTAAACATTACCTTATCCGAGGTGTATGTTGGTATTGCTGGGCAGCACATCAAGAGTTTGCGTAATAGAGGATATCGATTTATTGAAACAGGTTTGGAAATTACTCAATCAGATGTTGATCATTTGTTTGATGATAATTACAAGATTCCGGTTGAAGCAGGTGAAAAAATCATGCATGTCATCCCACAAGATTACATTGTGGATAATGAGATGGGTGTGAAAAATCCGGTGGGTATGTCGGGGCGTCGTTTGGAGGGTAACTTCCACATCGTACTCGGACGTATAGCTTCGGTTAAAAATATTGAGAAATGCATAAGGCGTGTGGCATTACAACTTAACGACTTGATTCTTGAGCCGCTTGCATCTTCGAAAAGTGTTTTAACTGAGGAAGAAAAAGAAGCTGGTGTTGTTTTGGTTGACATAGGTGGTGGAACGACTGATGTAGCTGTTTTTTACGACGGTATCATACACCACACGGCAGTCATTCCATTTGGTGGAAACGTGGTTACATCGGATATTAAGGAAGGTTGTCAGGTATTGTATAAGCAAGCTGAATCATTGAAAGTGCAATTTGGATCTGCAATGAGTGATATGGCGCGTGAAGACATGGTAGTGACAATTCCTGGAATGGCTGGGTGGGAACCTAAAGAAATATCGTTCAAAAGTCTGGCCTATATCATTCAGGCTCGAATGGAAGAAATTATTGACTATGTAACTTTTCAGATTGAAAGTTCGGGCTGCTACGATAAGGTTGGTGCAGGTATTGTGCTTACTGGTGGGGGAGCCTTACTTAAGAATTTACCAGAGTTGATTAAATATCGCACAGGATTAGATGTGCGCATGGGATTACCCGATCGCTTCTTAGTTGGCGATGTTCCAGAAATGGCGCACATGCCAATGTATTCAACAAGTATTGGTTTGGTGATAAGTGCCATGGAGCGTCCTAAACGAAAAATTATTGAGCCTGAATTGTTTGGTGAAGTAGAGCCGAAAAAACAAGAAGTAGATCAACGTTCTTCGTATCGTAAAGAAAGGCAGAAGAAGGAAAAGGCCAACTATAAAACTGGTAACTTATTCAGTGGCATCAAAAATGGTTTGGTGAATATCTTCGATGAGAAAGATGTTGAAATGTAATTTGATTTAAAAGGACGGATATGAGCGAAGATTTAATGAATTTTGAGATGCCATTAAATAATTCTTCAATCATTAAGGTGATTGGAGTCGGTGGTGGAGGTAGTAATGCCGTCAATTACATGTATAATCTTGGGATTAAGGATGTGAGTTTCGTGGTATGTAATACCGATGCTCAAGCTTTGGAAAGTAGTCCTGTCCCTACCAAAATACAATTAGGAGAATCATTAACCGAAGGGCGCGGAGCCGGCAATAAACCGGATAAAGGACGCGAGTCGGCCATTGAAAACCTTGAGGATGTTGTGAATGCCATTGGTGCAGATACCAAGATGGTGTTTGTAACTGCTGGTATGGGTGGCGGTACCGGAACAGGTGCAGCCCCTATTATCGCTCAAAAAGCGAAGGAGCTTGGTATACTAACCGTTGGTATTGTAACCATTCCGTTTCGTTTTGAAGGTAAGCTCCGAGTGAATCAAGCCTTGGATGGTATTGCCGAAATGGAGAAGCATGTTGATTCTCTACTTATCATCAATAATGAGCGCTTGCGAGAGATGTTTGGCGATTTGAAATTATCCAACGCTTTCTCTAAAGCAGATGATGTGTTAGCAACTGCGGCCAAAGGTATTGCTGAAATTATAACTGTACATGGATACATTAACGTGGATTTCGCTGATGTTGAAACGGTAATGAAAGACAGTGGTGTTGCCATCATGGGATCGGCTTATGCCGAAGGAGAGAAACGTGCCATTGATGCTATTCAGGCTTCGTTAGAATCTCCGTTGCTGAATAATAACGATATACAAGGTGCTCGAAACATATTGCTTAACATCACATCGGGTAGCGAAGAGGTTACCATGGATGAGGTGGGAGAGATAACTGATTATGTGCAGACCGTTGTGGGTGATAGTGCTTCTATTATTTGGGGTACAGGTAATGATGAAACACTTGAATCACAGGTGTGTGTTACCATTATAGCTACTGGTTTTGTGTCGGGGCAGCTTATTCAGCATCAAGAAAAGAAGAAAGAACAAGATTTAACACGATTTACTCTTGATGAGAATGGGGAGATTGTGGAACAAAGCGATGATGCACCTGAGGCTAGCTTAGAGGATACTATTGACGATGAGGGTGGACGAGTTATAGATTTTGAGTTGATTGAACTTGAGAAGCAAAAACGCATTGATAAATTCTATAAACCAATTGTGCCAAATACGTCTAAGCCCGAGGTAGAGCATTTTCAGCTTGGTGAGGATGATGGTACTGGTGTTTTGAGTGATTCATTAACAAGTAAACAGCCAGTTTATACTCAGCTTTCGCAGGAAGAGATGGAAGATGAGCGAATGATTGAGCAAATGGAAAAGGTGCCTGCTTATAAGCGCAAACAAATGCAGCTTGAAAATAATAAACAGCAGCAAAGTGCACCCAAGCAACAGCCTATTAGCCGTTTCTCATTGTCCGACGATTCGAAGAATGGGCCTAAAATAAGTAGAGATAATCCATATCTGCATGATAATGTAGATTAATTAGATATGATATGAGCTTAGAATTAACAATCAATAACGATATTAAGGAAGCAATGAAAGCGAAGGATAAAATTCGTTTGGAAGCATTGCGAGGAATTAAAAAAGAAATACTTGAGGCTAAATCAGCTAAAGGTGCTGCAAGTGAGATAAGCGACACGGATGTTGTGAAGATTATTCAGAAAATGGTGAAGCAGCGTAAGGATGCCGCCGCTTTATTTAGTGGACAAGATCGTGCTGATTTGGCGGATAAAGAGTTGGAAGAAATTAAAGCCATTGAAGGTTATTTGCCTGCACAGATGAGTAGAGAAGAGTTGGTTGGTGCTGTGAAAGTGATAATCGAAAAAGTAGGTGCCACATCGATGAAGGAGATGGGTAAAGTGATGGGTATGGCATCCAAAGAGTTGGCTGGTAAAGCTGATGGTAAGGATATTTCGGTAGTTGTGAAAGAGTTATTAGGCTAGAAATAGATTAGATATAATTTAAAACCCGATTGCTTTTGGTGATCGGGTTTTTTGTTTTTGGTAAATTATTAAGAATTATATCCAGCGCTTGTCTAAGGGTTGCCGAGAAGAGGTAAGTAATGAAGTACAATGTGTATGATGAAAAGTTATAGAATTAATTAGATCTCGGCTATGCTCGATCACCAGGTTTGGTCATCGAGAATACCTTGAGCTTGTCAAAGGGTTGTCGAGATGCAACATCTAATCACTTAGCGAGCTTTTCTCAATTGTCGTTTTATGTGAAATTTAACTTTTTCGTTAAGGTAACTCTGCCAGCTTTGTTTCAGTTCCGAACATTGAGTACGCATGCAATTGTTAAAATGACTGATGCCATTCGATTTTCGAAGCCCTTCTACTAAATGTTTGGTTATGCTTCTGTCTTCAATCTCCTGCGAAAAATCCATCATTGTATTATAGAGCTCACGCGAATTCATGCTCTTAATGTTCAGATAGCTATCTGGTTCCATTTCTACATCTTCCATAGCTTGGTTCACACTGTCGTTAAAATCGGCAAAGTCATCAAACTCAGGTGCAGAAACAATTTTCCCTGTTTTTTTGTGTACATAAACAACGTTACCTATGTCGAGTAGGCGAGCAATTTCTTGTATGGAGGAAGCAGAAGTTGTAATCATAATTTAAACATTAAGTTTATACGCTAGCATGATTTGCGAATTCTACCGCTTTTAAAAATAGATATTTTTTTTGAATCCCAATAGATTTACTGGCATGATAAATATTAGTGTCATAATAGATGGCCCTACTCTTGAGTGAAAAGTCCCTGCTCGGGAGTGTCTGGTACGCACTCGCGAACCAAAAGTACCTACTCTTGAATCAAAAGTACGCACTCTTTAGTTATAAGTACCCGCTCGGAAGTCTTTGGTACCTACTTTTATGTCGTTATCTCCCACTCTCGAGTCGTTATCCCTCAGTTGTAAGGGGTCAGTACCTGCTTTTATTATAAAAGTACCCTGCTGCCGAGCGTTTCGAATCGCGTGGTATATTAATAGAAAGAATGTAAAGAATTGAAAAAGTTTTGACCAGTGTAACAATCATGCGTCAGATTCGCGGGGAAGCTTAGGGAGCGGTTCTTTATGGGCGTAATGCAAAAGAGAACCGTTCCTTAGAATAGATGGTCTTGCTACGCCCAATATCAGCTATTCTCTCCGAAGGAAAATAATTGGCGTAAATTCGTGTAATTCGCGGACAGCATTTAATAGTGCTTAAATTAATTGTGTAAAGTTGGTGTATCACTATCATTTCTATACTTCAGCTACTTTTAATTGAGTTGATTGCTGTAAATTGTTACTGTTGTTGGCGCCTGGAAGTGATATGTATACGCTCGTGTGTTTATTTTTTTCGCTCTCCACCCAGATGTTTCCTTTGTGTCTTTCAACAAACTCTTTGCAAAGAATGAGCCCCAAACCACTGCCACTTGGTGAATTTTCTGAGTTTATAAAATAGGTTTCCTTTTGAGTAAATAAGTCTTCAGTTTCTTTCGCGGTCATTCCATCTCCATTGTCCTTAATGCAAATGATTACATTGTCCTTACGTTTCTCAACCGTTATTTCAATAGATGAGTTGGCTGGAGAATGTTTTAATGCATTAGAGACTAGATTTCGAACAATGGTTCGAAGCATGTTTATATCGGCGTTAATAATTATCGAATCATCAATGTTGAATAAGAACTCGACTTGATGTGTATTAATTGAATTGTCTAAAACTTTTACGGTTGAAAGTATGAGAGGTTTTAGTGGTGTGACTACTGGTTCATAATTAATCTGACCTCGTTGCGAATTAGCCCAGCATAATAAATTCTCGAGTAAATGATAGGTGCCTGCAGATGATTTGCGAGCAGCAATTAAAAGGTTTTTAATGTCGTTGGTATCATAATCAGGCAACTCCATGTATAATTCAATCAACTCCTTCAAGCCACCAACTGGCCCCCGTAAATCATGCCCTATAATGGAAAGTAAACGGTCTTTAGATTGGTTCGATTGTTCTAACTGAGTGTTGATGTTTGTTATCTCACGTTGCTTTAGCTTTAGGTCATCGTCAGATCTTTTGAGCTTTATCCATTGGCGATTCATGATCGACCCAATTATGATCAGAATCAAGGTCATGCTTCCAATGAAAAGAATAATCATCTGCATGGTCTTCAACTCTGCTTTTTGTGCTATCTCTTTTTGTTTTAATTCTGCTATTTCCTTCTTTTGTTTCAGTAGATTATTGTCATGCTCCAATTGAAGTAATTTATCTGAAAAAGAAGTATTGAGGAAAGAATCTTTAACATGCGTATAATGCCGAAAGTAAGAAAGTGCATCTTGTTTGTTTCCCACTATTATGCTGTGTTCTGTTCGATTATAATAATATTGGGCTAAAAATTCACCTGATGGTTTTACCTTTTTCAAGAGGCTATCTATTCGAGAGCTGATGCGGTCAGCATCTTTTAAATTCTCTTTTTTTAGGCTTATTCGATATAGGTTTTGAAGCGTATTTAAAATGCCAATTGTGTCTTTTTTTGCTTCTTTTAATCGAAGCGATTTGTTTAAATAGTTGTTAGCTTTATTGTATTCCTTTTGCTTTAGGTAAATAACGCCTAGATTATTGTATAGCATATGGTGCCTATGCGTATTGTTGCTCTCATTAATACTCTCTTCGACTATTTTGTAATAATGAAGTGCCTTTTCTGGTTGTGATGAATCATTATAATAATTGGCTACATTTAAATAGGTCATCTCTTTTGTGTTGATGCCGCACTGATCAAGTTTCTCTAGTGCCAGCGTATAGTATTTAAATGCAAGTCCTTCATTATCGTTTCGAGAAAAATAATTTGCCAAGCGATTATAGCTATTTACTTCCCATTGGGCATTCTTTAGTAAGGAATAATAATGGGCAGCATTGGTAAACGCTGTGTGTAAGGTTTCTGTTTGAAACCGTTTAGTTGCTCTTGCACCAATAACATAATTAGTTTCCGCGAGGCCGGCATAGCAATCGTTCTTAGTAAAAATGGTTAAGGCATGGTTTAAAAGAGAATCCGTCCCTTGATATTCTAAATCATATATAATGGATTTACAGTACTGAATAATATAAACCGCTTTTATTAATTGACTGTTTGGTTTGTTTTGTTCTAATAATAGTTTGTATCGGTCAGTATTCGTTTTTTCTGCTGGTAATTGAGCTACCTTGTCTTTTGCGATTTCTTTATGAGTATAGAAGACGTGTGATAATGAGTCTTGTTTGTTTACTTGTGGAACAGAAAGGCAAGCAATAATAGTAATGTGTAGAAAGGCTAAAAGGAGGAGCAGAGGTTTTATCATACCAGTTTACTTTGGTATAAAAATAACTAATATTTTTTAGCATCAAAATGAGTATTCTCGCTACATGTCTATTTTGATTTAAACCAATTTCTTGTCTGATTGTATTGGTGCCATGGTTTTGTCAAGCCAAATAGTTATTATTTCCTAAGGAAAACAATTGGTGTTGATTCGTGCAATTCGTGGGCAAAAAGAAAGTTATGAAAGCCCCTCGCAGTATTCTGCTCTGTGGTTTAAAGAAAAGTTAGAAAGAGATTTACTTCAGGCCAGAGGCCATGTTGGTAGCAACGTAGCGAGATGCTACGCCGAACAGGGGCCATGTTGGTAGATGCTATGCTAAACTGCTGGATATATGCTCTACGAGCAACCTTTATGAATTATAACATTGCTACAATTTCTCATGCTCTACGAGCAAAATAAAAGATTTACGAACTTGGGCATTGTACCGCATAGCTGGCGGAAGCTTAGGGAACGGTTCTTTATGGGCATCTTGCAAAAGAGAACCGTTCCTTAGAATAGATGGTTTTGCTGCGCCAAGTAGCTAATAATTATTTCCTAAGGAAAACAATTGCTGTAAATTCGTGCAATTCGTGGGCACAATAAAGTAATGGAACGACCTCGTAGTATTCAGCCCTGTGGTTTAATGAAAAGTTAGAAAGAGATTACTTCAGGCCAGAGGCCATGATGGTAAAGACGTAGCGAGACGCTACGCCGAACAGGGAGCGGTTCTTTATGGGCGTCTTGAGAAAGAGAACCGTTCCTTAGAATAAATGGTTTAGCTACGCCAAATGGCTAGTAATTCTTTCCTAAGGAAAACAATTGGTGTAAATTCGTGTAATTCGTGGGCAAAATTAAAGTTATTATTCCACCCTGTGGTTTAATGAAAAGTTAGGAAGGGATTTACTTTAGACCAGAGGCCATGTTTGTAGCAACGTAGCGAGACGCTACGCCGAACAGGGTTTTAATTCGTGCAATTCGCGGATAAAAATAAAGTTATGAAAGCGCCTCGCTTTGTTCAGTAGCTACAATGGCAGAATGTGATATGGCTTTACTATTAGGCAAAGTAAAACAAACCTTGGTACCCTTGTCTTTTTCCGATTCTACCCAAATACGACCATCGTGACGTTCAACGAACTCCTTACACAAGATTAACCCTAAACCACTGCCTTTTGCATTTGGACCCGATTCAATAAAGTAGGTTTCTTTCTTCTCAAAGAGTTGCTGGGTTTCGTCGGCGCTCATGCCGTAACCTTTATCGCTAATGCAAATGAGCGTTTCTTTTGAGTTCAGATTCGCCGAAATGATTATGCTACTTTCAGGTGGTGAATATTTAACGGCATTGGATACTAGGTTACGAATGATGGTGCGCAACATATTGATGTCCGAATCAACTACTATTTGTGGATCAATCTGGTATTCGAAGGCAATTTTGCGAGTGTTGATGGAACTATCGAGTATACCAACTGTTTGTTTTACTAATGGTAACAAAGGTGTGGCAACCGGATTGTAATCAATTTCGCCGCGTTGCGAATTGGCCCAGCTCAATAGGTTTTCGAGTAAATGGTAGGTGCTGGTTGACGACTCACGGGCAGCTTTTAGTAGGTTCTCTATGTCGTTGGGCTCATAGTTGGGCAAATCCATGTATAGCTCAATCAACTCTTTTAATCCACCAACAGGGCCACGCAGGTCGTGCCCAATTACCGATAGTAATTTATCCTTACTTAGGTTCGATAATTTAAGTGCCTCGTTTATATCTGATATCTCCTTCTTTTGAAGATGTAGGTGTTTCTCCGATTTTTTGAGGCGGTAGCGTTGACGATTTATAAAGTAACCAAGTACGAGAAGTATTAATAAAGTGCTAGCTATGGATATTATGGCTAGTAGCTGGTTGTGTAGTTTTGCTTCTTTTAATTCATCTTCTTTTTGCAATAAGCTTATTTCTTTATCTCGTTCCTGTATTTCAAAACTTTTTTCCATCTCAATTAGCTTGTCGGAGAAGGCTAGATTAGAGAGGGAGTCTTTTAATTCAATATATTCCTTAAGGTAGAATTGGGATTTTTTCGGCTGTTTTATTAAGCTAAAATAAAAAACGGAATTGTAATAAAAATCTAATATGTCAATACTTTTAAGAGTTGAGTCCTTCAACATAGAGGAAAGGATTTTAAAATATTGATTAGCTTCATTTGTTTCATTTTTTATCGAAGAAATCTTGTATAGATTTAAATAGCAAGTTTCCAGATTGTTGTATTTGTGTTTCGTTTTTAGTTCAACGGATTTTATTAAATACTTTTTTGCTTTCTCTAGATTATCTTCTTTTAAATACAGTACCCCTAAATTATTATATACCATACTTAGAATACGATAATCGTTGTTAGAAGTAGCAAGTAATTCAAGTTTGTAATAGTTTTCTATTGCCTCTTTTGATTTTCCATTTTTTATGTAATGATTGCCTAAATGCAGTAGTACCGTTTTTTGAATGTGTAAATTAGAAGTATGGTATAGCCATTCGTTTATTTCATTAAAATATATATTTGCATATTCATTATTTTCTCGTTTAGAAAAATGAGAAGCTAACTCTAAATTTGCTAGTATAATTTTATTGACCTCTCCAAGGGTTTTGTAAATAAGAATAGATTGCTTAATGTTAGTAACTTGAAGTGTTGTGTTTTTAAGTTTGCTATAAACTTTTCCTATGTAAAAATATGAATCGGCCTCGCCAATAGAACAATCAATGCTCTTGTTTAATTTAAGAGCTAACTTCAAGGTGTCTAGTGAATTCGAATATTTTTTGATTTTATAGAGGTGTTTACCCAGCTCTATAAGGAAAACACATTTACTAATTGAATCAGATGAGTTTCTCACACCAGACCTAAGTAGTATCGGAATACTATCTTTATTAACTTCTTTAAGATGTGATTGAGTGTGGTGTTTAGCTGTTTTAAATATCGCATTCTTTTTGGAGCTAGTAGGAGCAGCCAGATGTTTTTTTTCTACAGCGTCGATATTATTAATTAAGAAAAAAAGAAAAGCCCATAAGTATAATAATGAGCCCTTCAATTTCATTGCTTTTATATTTTTATTATACTTCAATTTCATTGTAATCTAATGATGTTCCTTCATCACCTTCATCACCTTCAGCCGATGTTCTTGCCATTGGTTGAGCCTCAAGTGATGCAGATACAACTTTCACATTCACGCCTCTTTCCAACAAACCAACATCCTCACGCTCAATGGTAAAGTCTTCGCCAAAATAATCAAATTTATTGGAAGTGCCGGTGTAGTTAATGCGTAATTGGCGGTAAAGCACATTGTCTGCAATTTTACCTTCTCCGCTAGTTGTTATTTTACTGTCTTCCGGCAAGTAAGTCACGGTTCTAATAATAAATTTTTCGATACGTCCATCAGAACCTTTTACAGTTTCTAAATTAACGTAGGGTACAAATTTTCTCATATTGCTAATAAGATTATAGTTGTTATTGGAGACTAAGATATAAAAAAAAGACATTCTCTTTACGTGATTTGAATTTTTTGGAACAATGTTCGGTAATAATCGTTAGTATTTGCGCGTATCTTATAATTCAAGCACTTGTTTATTGCTTGTTTATTAAAAATGCAATTCCTTTACACGAGCTAATAAAAGCAGCTTAATTATATATACAGTTTATGGAGCTAAATAATGTCTTATTTGCGTTTGGATTAACACTATTTGCTGGTTTAAGTACGGGTATTGGAAGTGCCATGGCATTTTTCGCGAAACGAACCAATACAAAATTTTTGGCCATTTCCTTGGGTTTCTCTGCCGGGGTAATGATCTACGTGTCGTTTGTTGAAATATTAGTGAAGGCACGCGAAAGTTTGGTGGAAGGTTATGGTGAGCTTGCTGGAAATTGGTATACGGTTATTGCTTTTTTTGGCGGCGTATTGTTCATTGCCCTTATCGATAAGTTTATTCCATCGGCCGAAAACCCCCACGAATTGCATTCGGTTGAGGAGATGGGAAGTAAACCACAAGGGAAGGATAAGAAACTGATGCGCATGGGTATGTTTACCGCCCTGGCCATTGGCATCCATAATTTCCCGGAAGGTTTAGCCACTTTTACTGCCGCCATTAACGAACCTAACCTAGGGATTGCCATCGCTGTCGCCATCGCTATTCATAATATTCCGGAAGGTATAGCTGTTTCGGTACCAATTTATTACGCCACAGGCAGCCGTAGAAAAGCATTCCGCTTAAGTTTTTTATCGGGATTATCCGAACCCATCGGGGCACTTATTGGTTATCTTATCTTAATGCCATTTATGACACCCATGACCTTTGGGATAATTTTCGCGGGTGTGGCCGGTATTATGGTGTTTATTAGTTTAGATGAACTGTTACCATCGGCCCGTGAATACGGTGAGCATCATCTTTCAGTTTATGGCTTATTTGCCGGCATGGCCGTAATGGCCATCAGTTTATTATTGTTTTTGTAAAGTATAAAAAATAGAATGAAGAAATTACTAGGCCTACTATTAATGGCCCTAATTGGAGTTGGAACGACCTTAGCTCAAAAAACAGATGCCAACATTTTTGGTGATGTTAAAGCTGAAGATGAACACTTGCCCTTTGTAAGTGTGTATTTGAAAGATACCCAATATGGAACAATGACTGATTTATCGGGTCACTACATGTTAACAAATTTACCTATCGGGAAGCATGTATTAGTAGCGAGTTTAATGGGTTATAAACCCGTTGAGAAGGAAGTGACCATTGTTGAAGGTAAATCTTTGGAGATTAACTTTGTATTGCAAGAAAAGGTGATGTCTCTGGATGATATTGTTGTTACCGGAACTAAAACCTTTAAGCGAAAGACAGAATCTGCTGTTGTGGTGAATGTGTTAGAAGGGAAGAAGCTAGAAATGCTTCAGGCTGGTACTTTATCGGAGGGGCTAGCTTTTCAACCGGGCTTACGTATGGAAACAGATTGTCAAACGTGTAACTATACCCAATTGCGTATGAATGGTTTGGGTGGAGGCTACTCGCAGATATTAATTAACAGTCGCCCGGTATTTAGTCCGCTGACTGGTTTATATGGTTTGGAGCAAATTCCAACCAACATGATTGAACGCATAGAAGTTGTGCGTGGGGGAGGTTCTGCACTTTATGGAGCAGGTGCCATAGGTGGAACGGTTAATGTGATCACCAAAGTGCCTGATGCCAGTTCTTTCTCGGCTTCAACAACGCAGTCGGTAATTAATGGACAAGCTAGCGACCGACAACTGTATGCCAATGCGGGCGTATTGAGCGATCGACGTAATGCAGGATTAACTCTATTTGCCTCACACCGTAATCGCGAATCCTACGATCATAACGATGATGGTTTTAGTGAATTGCCTGTTCTCAAAAACAATTCATTTGGTTTTACATCCTTTTTATTGCCGGCACCCAATCACAAGATTGAGTTGAGCTTGTCAAGTATGCACGAGTATCGCCGTGGTGGTGATCGCGAAGATCTACCCGCTTATTTGGCGGAGCAAACTGAAGAACGCACGCATAATGTATTAATGGGTGGTTTGGATTATAGCTTCAATTTTAACGATAACCAATCTTCTTTTGCGGCTTTCCTGGCAGGACAGAAAACAGACCGTGATCACTACACGGGTATTAAACCTGATAAAGAAACGAAGGAAGAAGATTATTGGAAACATATTGAACTTCCGCCTTATGGTATAACGGATAACCAGACATACATGGGAGGTGTACAGATGAACCACCTCTTACCGGATTTTACATCGGGCAAGAATAATTTGACTTTTGGCGCTGAGTATAATTACGACATGGTGAAGGATGAAATTAAGGCATACGGAGAAAATGGAGGTATTAATCAGACCACACGTAATTTTGGAGCCTATTTTCAGAGTGATTGGGAATTAACCAAGAAGTTTAATCTATTAACAGGTATTAGGGCTGATAAGCATAACATGGTAGATAAAGTAATCTGGAGCCCACGTATATCTGCTTTGTACAAACATAATGGAATGCAATTGCGTGGATCTTGGTCAACTGGTTTTCGTCCACCGCAGGCTTTTGATTCTGATTTACATATGGCTTTTGCTGCAGGTGAAGTACAGCGCATTCAATTAGCACCTGATTTGCACGAAGAGAAATCACAAAGTTTAAGTGCTTCTGTCAACTACGATAAGCCAACCGAATCTTACATTTGGGGTGTTACGCTCGAAGGATTCTATACGCGTTTATACGATGCCTTTGTTTTGGAAGAGTTAGAAGATAAAGATGAGAATGATAATACCATATTAGAGAAACGTAATGGTGGTAATTCAACAGTGCAGGGAGTAACTTTTGAATTACGTGGTAATTATAATCGTCTTTGGCAATTAGAAACTGGTATTACGGTTCAATCGAGCAAATACGACGAAGTGGTCGAATGGTCAGCAGGGACAGAAGGTAGCAAACGCTATTTGCGTTCGCCAGATTCTTATGGATATTACACATTAACATACAGCCCAGCATGGGGAATCAAAGCAGCACTATCCGGTGTTTATACTGGTCCTATGCTGGTGCCCTATTATAATGGCCCTGAATTGCGAACATCCAAATCATTTCTCGAAAACAATATTAAACTAACATATGCCCTTGACTGGCGAAAAGTTGGTGTCGGCGTTGAATTTTTTGGCGGTGTTCAGAATATATTTAACGAATATCAAGATGATTTTGATACAGGCAAAGATCGAGATAGTAACTATGTTTATGGACCATCTCGTCCGCGTACAGTTTATTTAGGGCTGAAGTTAATGAGTTTATAATTCTGATTTGAAAATATTTCAATTTGAAGATGAGTCGATTTGGAAATGCGTTGCAATGAGCTTGTCGACTTGTGGTGAGTATATCGAACCGTTGTGATGACAGGTTATAAGCTGTAAAAGTGTGTCTCGCGGTGAGCTTGTCGAACCGTTGATTTAGAAATTGAGTCAATTATTCATTGTGATGAATTATTATAAAGATTATTAAGGATGCTAAAGAAAGAACGCTACGAGAAGGTAATTGAATATTTTCAGAAGAATATGCCAGTGGCTGAAACCGAGCTGCATTACTCGAATCCCTATCAATTGTTAGTTGCGGTTATCCTATCAGCTCAATGCACCGATAAGCGTGTGAATCAATTAACACCTGCTATATTCGAACGTTATCCACAGCCTCACGATTTAGCTGATTCCACACCCGAAGAGGTGTTTGAATACATTCGTTCATGCAGTTATCCTAACAATAAAAGCAAACATCTGGTTGGTATGGCAAAAATGCTGGTCAATGATTTTAATAATGTTGTACCAGACGATATAAAAGAATTACAAAAAATGCCTGGTGTGGGTCGTAAAACAGCCAATGTTATTGCATCTGTTGTGTACGAAAAACCTGCCATGGCTGTTGATACGCATGTGTTTCGATTAGCAGCACGCATTGGTTTAAGTACTAATTCAAAAACGCCTCTGGAAACAGAAAAGCAATTGGTTAAATATTTCCCGGAAGAATTATTGGCTGTTGCGCACCATTGGTTGATTCTGCATGGTAGATATGTATGCCTTGCTCGTAAACCAAAGTGTGCAAAATGCGGATTAAAAGAGTGTTGCAAATATTACGAAAAAGAAGTGCTCAATGCTTAATTGTATTTCAGTTGCTGGTTTTAATCTATAAGTAATATGCAACTTATAGTTTCGGCTTGATGTTTAACAATTATTAACGGCGATAGTTTGTAGTTGTTTCAATATAATTAGCACCTTTGCAGAAGGGATTTTCATAAAAATTGGATTTAGTTAGCTGATTTAAGGTAAGGGCAGATTTTTTAATCTGTCCTTCTTTTTTTTATCCCTAGTGGTTAACGAAAACTTTAACAACTATTAACTTTACTTTAATTTTGTTAACTATAATTTTAATGATAT
>NZ_JBNGOY010000052.1:0-42934 GCF_050589805.1 Carboxylicivirga fragile
TATCCTTTTTTACTACCCCTAAATCCCCTGAAGGGGACTTAAGCCTCCACTTTAGGGGAGGTTTGGAGGGGTAAAACGAAAGTAAAATAACAAACAGTAAGTTTGCTTGTTCACAAAAATACTTTTGAGACACCCTCTTTTATATATTCCAAATATCTAGCAAATACTAGATATGAATTACCTCATCATAAGCAGCGGCAGCAGCTTCCATAACAGCTTCCGACATGGTTGGGTGTGGATGAACAGCTTTAATTAACTCATGACCTGTTGTCTCAAGTTTACGTGCTGTAACCAACTCCGCAATCATTTCAGTTACATTGGCACCAATCATATGTGCACCTAGTAATTCGCCGTATTTAGCATCAAAAATAAGTTTTACAAAACCTTCTTTGTGACCAGCTGCACTCGCTTTACCCGATGCAGAGAAAGGGAATTTTCCAACTTTTAATTCATGGCCGGCTTCCTTAGCAGCTTTTTCTGTCATACCAACAGATGCAACTTCAGGAACGGTATATGTACATCCAGGTATGTTATTATAGTTAAGCGCTTCCGGATTATGTCCTGCAATTTTCTCAACACAAATAATACCTTCAGCAGATGCAACATGCGCCAATGCTTGACCAGGAACGATATCGCCAATTGCATACACACCTTCAACTGAAGTTTTGTAATACTCATCAACCTTCACACGACCATTCTCAACTTTAACACCCACTTCCTCAAGACCAAGATTCTCAAGATTAGGCGTAATACCTACTGCAGATAAAACAACATCTGCTTCAAACTCTTGCTCACCTTTTTTAGTTTTGATAACAGCCTTTACTTTGTCACCAGTAGTATCCACCTTAGTAACTTCGGCACCAGTCATAACTTTAATGCCCGATTTCTTGAACGAACGTCCTAATTGCTTCGATACTTCTTCATCCTCAACCGGAACGATATTTGGCAAATACTCTACTAAAGTAACATCAACACCGATGGCGTTATAGAAATAAGCAAATTCACTTCCAATGGCACCTGAACCAACTACAATCATCGACTCCGGCTTTTTATCCAAAGTCAATGCTTTACGATATCCTATCACCTTTTCACCATCCTGTGGCAAGTTAGGCAATTGACGGCTACGAGCACCTGTGGCCAATAATATATGATCAGCCTGATACTCCTGCTTCTCATTACTTTCAGTGGTCACTTCAACTTTTTTATTACCTAAAAGTTTACCCGTACCCTTTATGACTTCAATTTTATTTTTCTTAAATAAATATTGAATACCGCTACTCATTCCATCGGCTACACCACGACTGCGCTTAACCATAGCTTCGAAATCAGCACTTGCTTCACCTTCGATTTTAACACCGTAGTCGGCAGCATGCTTCAAGTATTCAAATACACTCGCACTTTTCAGTAACGACTTTGTAGGTATACAGCCCCAATTAAGACAAATACCGCCTAACTCTGAACGTTCTACAACAGCAACTTTCAAGCCTAGTTGCGAAGCTCGTATGGCAGCCACATAACCACCTGGGCCAGTACCGATAACAATTACATCATAATTCATATTGCTATATTTTTTCTTTATTTAGACAAAGTTTAAATAACAAAAGTAAGAAAAAAATTATGTCCTTAAAATCAGACATCTAATTGATAACAAATTTAGACGGCAGAGGTTTGCAATAAAACGATAATTGTCAACTTATTTACAAAAAAAGGAGACCGCATGGCCTCCTTTTAATTCTATATTTCCAAAATTAAGTTCGTGTAATTTCTAGTTCAATAATTCTGCCACCTTGTTATGTAGCTCATCACCACGAAGATTTTTAGCAATAATTACACCTTCAGCATCAATTAATACGGTGTGAGGAATTCCTGAAACAGCATATAATTTAGCTGCATCATTACCCCATCCTTTAAGATCTGAAACATGATTCCAAGTCAATTGATCATCTTCAATGGCCTTCAACCAGGCATCTTTCTTTTGATCCAATGATACACCTAGAATATCAAAACCTTTGTCTTTAAACTCAGCATAAAGTTTAACTACATTAGGATTCTCGCGACGACATGGTCCGCACCAGCTAGCCCAAAAATCAACCAATATTAATTTACCCTTAAAAGAAGATAAACTTACAGGATTACCATCTGCATCATTCATTGTGAAATCAGGGGCAGGCTGTCCTATAGCCACCTTTTCTAATTTAGCAACGCGTTCCGAGATAACTTGATAATAAGGCGAAGTAGATAGTGATGCATCTAATTTTGCAACACCTTCTTTAATTTCTTCGAGTGGCTTATGACGGTATACATTACTTACGATAAATGCCGAAATTGGTGAAGTTGGATTCTCATCAACAAACTTGATTTGAGCATCTTCCAACTGCTTTTGACCAGCTTCAAATTCTTTTACTATTTCGCTTTGTCTAGCTGTATCTCCAGCTTGGCTTGCAGCGCCATAGGCAACACGAAGCTCTTCTCCTTTATTATTAATTTCTTTCTGAAGATCGTCAAGTGTTTTATTTGCATTAAATAATTCACCTCCAGTTACCACTGCATCAGCAAGCGCATTAATGTCTCCATCGATAGTATAAGCAACATTCTCTCCAAAAAATGTTAATCCACCACGTGCTCCTTCTAATTGAATTACAATCAGCATCGGTTGATCCAAAGTCGTCTGAAAATCAACAACACCGTCTACCAAAGTTAAAGTATCAATAGCTGACAAACCGTCCTTATCGACAACATTAACAATAAGTGCCTTATCGGCTTCGCCAGTAAGTTTACCTTTTAGGGTAAAACCAGCAGGCTGCATTTGACATGCCGTTAAAAGAACAACTGCCATTAGGGTTCCAAAAAATTGTTTTTTCATGATGTAGTTTTTTAAGTATGAGTTATAAATACCTAGAGGGTATTTTCCTAGAATTCTATTTTAAGAGCTCAGCAAGTTTTTTCTCCAAAGCATCACCTCGCAAGTTTTTGGCGATAATAACACCTTCTTTATCTAATAAAAAGGTTGTTGGAATACTTTGAATAGCATATTTGGCTGGCACATTAGTTGCTTCATCAGAAATAACATTAGTCCAAACCAAACCATCTTCCTTAACCGCTTTTTGCCAAGCTACTTTATCCTGATCTACCGAAACACTAAGTACCTCAAAACCTTTTGCATTGTAAGCATTGTATGCTTTAACAACATTAGGATTCTCTTGACGGCAAGGACCACACCAGCTAGCCCAGAAGTCTACCAAAACATATTTACCTCTAAAACTACTTAAAGTTACTTTTGTGCTATCTGCTGTTAAAAGTGTAAAATCCGGTGCAACAGCACCTTCTTTAACTGCCTCAACAGCTTTCTCGAAAGTCTCTAAAGGCTCAAGAGCGGCACGCATTTCTTGTACATAAACATGATCTTTCATATTTACTTCCAACTTCTCTACCAAAGCTTTTAAAGCTTCTAAATCTAAAGTTTGTGCAAGTCCTAAACTTAATAAGGCACCTAATTCATTATCTGTATTGGCTTCTGCAAATTGCTTGTAGTAAGCTTTTTGATCTTCCATTATGGCATTCATCTCCTCACCTAACTGTTGCATGGCATCCTTATTCTGTGTCATTTGAGCCTGCATATACTCTTGCTGAATTTGTGTCTGACGTTCCTTACCAGGGCGCTCGTTTTCAAATTGCTTGAATAGCTCAGTTAAATTAGAACCTGTTACCTCAATATTATCCATATCAGTCATATTACCATTAATGGTAATGGTCGTATTTTCAACAAAAAACTGAACAGGTCGTTGTTGTCCTTCAATAAAAAGTAAATACAACTCGGGCGCATCAACCATTCCCGAAAATGCAAATTGACCGTTGACAATGTCAACCGTATCAACAGCTACAGGTTGTCCTTTACGAATGCTATTTAAAATTGCCTGACCTGTTGCACCTTCAAGTGTTCCAGTAATTTGATATCCTTTTGGCTGGCACGCCACCAACATAGCAACGCTTACGATTGCCAACATTAACTTCTTCATTATTTTACTTTTTTTAGCCATTAAAATGGCATCTAATTATTTAATATTTTTAAAATATGTTTCCAGTAAATCTTTAGCAGCAACGAATGAGCTTTTCTCATCATTCAACACCAACTCTTCATTCTCCGCCAGGCTCTGCTTAATATCATCACGCTGATAAAAATGATCTTTTAACTGCTCATTTATACTTTCGTACATCCAATATTTAGCTTGTGAACGCCTATTGTTATTCCAATAGTTATTCTGCTTTGTCAAGGATACGTATTTATTTAACATCTCCCAAATCTCGGCAATTCCCTCATGATAAAGAGCAGAGCATGTTTTTACTTCAGGCGTCCATTCCGATTTGGTTGGTGGAAATAAGTGCAATGCGCTTTTGTATTCGGTTTGAGCCAATGTAGCCTTTTGTAAATTTGAGCCATCCGCTTTATTTATAGCAATGGCATCGGCCATCTCCATTATACCACGTTTAATACCCTGAAGCTCATCTCCAGCACCAGCCAACATCAACAATAAAAAGAAATCGACCATTGAATGAACAGCTGTTTCGGATTGCCCAACTCCAACTGTTTCGATAAAAATAGTATCAAAACCAGCGGCTTCGCACAGAATAATGGTTTCGCGTGTTTTACGTGCTACACCTCCCAATGAACCAGCTGAGGGAGAAGGGCGAATATATGCATCCTGCTCACCAGACAACTTCTCCATTCGGGTTTTATCTCCGAGGATACTTCCCTTAGAACGCTCACTTGATGGATCAATTGCTAAAACAGCCAATTTTCCACCTTGCTCAATAATGTGCATGCCCAAGGATTCAATAAAGGTACTTTTACCAGCACCTGGAACACCCGTTATTCCTAAACGAATACTTTTACCCGAATGCGGTAAACACTTCTCAATTATTTGTTGCGCTATTTTTTGATGTTCAGGTTTAGCACTTTCAACCATAGTGACAGCCTGACTAAGTATAGTTACATTACCGCTAAGAACACCTTTAACAAAATCATCAACACTCAGCTGTGGCTTACGCTTTTTTAAGAAACGTTTGGCTGCGTCGGGATTAACCGAGGGAGCCGAGGCAACACCTTTATTAACTTTTAATCCCTTAAAGGCAGGATTATTTTCAACATGATCGTGGTCGTCAAATGTGGCCATTCTTAATCTTTCTGGACATAAAAAAGAGAGTTAACAAGTATCAACTCTCTTCTGTTTACTTTATAACTCTAATTCACTTTTACATTTCCTGTGATACGCAACATCAGTGTTGTGCTCTTGGGATCATTGGTAACAATTGTTACCGACTTATTTTGCCTACCTGTTTTATGCGCTGAATTAAATTCGGCAACAACTTCTGTTGTTTCTCCAGGTGCCAGTATAGTCTTTGTGGGTTTAATTGCAGTACAACCACACGAGGCTTTCACCTTACGAATAATTAATTCACTTTTCCCATTGTTCTTTACTTCAAAGGCATGTGTTACTTTATCACCCTGTTTAATTTCTCCAAAATCCCATACCTTCTTTTCTATTTCAGCCTTGGGAGCTTGTGCTAATTTTTCGGGAGTCCAGTCACTGAAATTTTCAGCAATGGATGCACTAAGCGTCAAACGATTTTTATATTCACGTACATCGTTAAAAATCAAAAACACATTATCGGTTACAAATCCCCAATCATTTTTAATTTTCGCATCGTAGGTTGCAGTAATTACACCCGCTTGATTTGGCTGTAATACCTCAGGTACGGCTTTTATAACAACGTGCTTTGGTACATTTAAAAAACTAATCTTTACAGGCTCCTCACTTGTACTAATCACCTTAATTTGCTCAACCTTCTTTTGCTGAGGCGTCATCTTGGTAAATGCCAGATGCGATGTTTCCAAACGAATAACATCCATGTTACGAGGATAAATATCTGCTACGGTCTTCACCTTTGGCAAAACTTTTCCAGTGATACGAAGAACAACAGTACCATTTTGAGCATTAGATGCCACCGTAACTGTTTTATTAAAATTACCCGGACGGTTACGTGGATCAAAAATTGCTTTTACTTCACCGGATCCTCCAGGAGGAATTGGGTGACGTGTCCACTCAGGAGATGTACAACCGCATGAAGCCTTCACATTATGAAGAACAACCGGTTGACCTCCGGTATTTTTAAACTTAAATGAATGTACTTTTTTTCCGCCATCCTCTTTCAATTCACCAAAATCATAAATGGTTTCCTCAAACACCAGGTTTGCTTTGGCATGTTGTGCCGAAGCGGATGATAATCCAATAATTAGGGATAAAAGGATAAGTGTTAAATGTTTCATAACTATCTTCTATTACTCTTTAATTTCAATTATTTTCTTTTAATAAAAACACTACGCAATGCTTTTGTACGCAGTGCAAAGCTAATTGTTCAAAAATAATACCGCTTTATTCTATAAATTGAATGATTAACATACAAAATTAAGAATATTTTTGCGCCAGCCTACAACAATTGTAAATCTCACCAACTATTCAGAACAGGCAGCCCCATTCACAATCAAACTTTTATCGTCATTTAATTCAAATTCAGGCTGAAGTGTACAATGCGTTATTTTAAATTCTTGTTTTAATTCGCTTTTTATAACACCCATTATTTTATTTGCTTCCGATATTTTCACATCCGCTTCATAATCAATATGCGCTTCCAGATGAATCTCCTCATCGTTTAATTGCCACACATGAATGTGATGGATATTCTTAATTCCTTCAAGAGTTTTGAAATGATTGGCCAATTCTTCAACATCAATTCCCGCTGGTGTAAATTGCATCAACACCTTTATTGTTTTAACCAACAAGCTCCAACTAGAGTAAATTAAATACAGGGCAATAATAATCGACAAAACAACATCAACCCATGCCACATGCCAATAATACATGACTATTCCACCTATCATAACGGCAAGTGAAGAAAGCATATCGGAAAACAGGTGTAAATAGGCCGACTTCATATTCATGTTATTGTCCGAATGTTTTTTGACCAACAAAACACTTATACCATTAGCAACAATACTAAAACCCGCGAGTAGGGCAACTAAAAAGCCATTTACTTCTGGTTGATGTATAGAAAAAAAACGATCAACGGATTCGATAATTAGATAACACGAAACCCCTAAAAGTGCAGCTGCATTAATGAAAGCCGCTAAAATTTCGGCCCGTTTATAACCATACGATTTACCACTACTATAATCTCGCAAAGAAAGCTTATTGGCAATATAACTTATGACCAAAGCCATAACATCAGAAAAATTGTGCAGGGCATCGCTTAGTAACGACAAACTATTGCTCAACAATGCCCCTATTGCCTGAACTACAGTAATCGCAATATTCAGAAGGATAGTTATTATTAAACTTCTACCCTTTAAATCATGATCATGATGATGCTCTCCCATTTTTATCCTTTAACAAGTAAACCATAAAAATATAAAATAGTTTATAAGAAATGCTCAACAAATCGACTACTAGTAATTGAGTTTATAACTGTTATCTTTGTTTTACATTAATCGAAGCAGAACAAGCATAGAATTAACCGTGATGGAAAAAAGAATTAAAGCGCTTACTCAACAATATTTACAGCAAGTAATTGATATTAGACAACATTTACACGCTCACCCTGAACTATCGTTTGAAGAAAACAACACTTCCTTATACATACAAGAACAACTTAAACAAATTGGTATTCCTTTTAAAACGGGCTATGTAAAAACAGGTATACTTGGTATAATTGAAGGACAAAACCCTACATCTAAAACCATTGCGCTGAGAGCCGATATGGACGCGCTACCAATTCAGGAAGCCACAAATCTTGAATTCACTTCGAGAAATGAAGGTGTGATGCATGCTTGTGGACATGATGCGCACACAGCTGCATTGCTTGGTGCCGCCATGATTTTAAATGAACTCAAAGCAGAATGGCAAGGTACTATCTTACTTATTTTTCAGCCAGCAGAAGAAGTATTTCCGGGTGGCGCTAAGTTAATGATGGAAGAGGGTATTTTTGATACCTACAAACCTGACATCATTCTAGGTCAGCATGTGCTCCCAAGTATGCAAACGGGTCATGTTGGCTTTAAAGGTGGCATGTACATGGCTTCGGGCGACGAAGTTTACCTGACGATTAAAGGCAAAGGTGGTCATGCCGCCATGCCACATGCACTAACCGACAATGTACTTATAGCCTCGCAAATACTCATATCGCTACAACAAATTGTGAGCCGCATTGTACCTGCCCAAATACCTACGGTTCTTTCTTTTGGTAAATTTATTGCCAATGGCGCTACTAATATTATTCCTGAAAAAGTGGAATTAGCTGGAACTTTACGCACCATGAACGAGGAATGGCGAGCAATCATTAAAACAAAAATTAAGGAAATCGCCACCCAAACAGCAGCTTCGATGGGAGCAGAATGTGAAGTTGACATTAAAGATGGTTATCCTGTGGTTCATAACAATGAAAACATCACCGCCCAAGCCATTGAATTTTCGAATGAATATTTGGGTAAGAGCAACACAGAAATAATGGATATCAGGATGACTGCCGAAGATTTTGGCTACTTCTCCCAGAAATATCCTTGCACTTTTTATCGTTTTGGAGTGGCACAAGATAAAGGAGAAACAGGCAGTTTACACACGCCACAGTTCAATTTAAACGAAAATTCTCTCGAAACGGCTACTGGAACAATGGCCTATATAGCCTTTCGATTTCTCTCGAAATAAGCCAATATCAAATCATAAGTAAGCCAAAGCGCTAACTATCAATGCAATTAACTATTTAAGACCTCGAGACCTTATTTATAACCTTTCAAAATAAACGACTTTCAACAAGTTTTCTTTCATTAATTAAAAAAAGCCAATAATTTTGCCGCTGTAATAATAACCATTAAAGAAAAAATAAAATGGCCTACGTAATTAATGACGACTGTATTGCATGCGGTACATGTCCTGACGAATGTCCAGTAGACGCTATCTCCGAAGGTGATATCTATAAAATTGACGCAGAAGCTTGTACTGATTGTGGTACTTGTGCTGATGTTTGTCCTACTGAAGCGATTCACCCAGCGTAAGTAAAGAAATATAAAAGCCCCGAAAGGGGCTTTTTTATTGATAGAATATTACTGAATCCATTCTTATATCGTGTGGCTCGGTTGGAACCTCTTCCACCATTTGAAAATCGAAAGCCAAAGCAATCTTCTTCGCATTGGGCAACCTATTCAATATTCGATCGTAATAGCCAGCACCTCTACCCATTCGATTATTTTCTGAATCAAAAGCCACCCCAGGAACAATAACTAAGTCAATTATTGATTCATCCAATAAGCGTTCACCTGATGGTTCAGGAATGCCATATTTAGGTCCGGGAATCAGTTTATCTTCTCCCTCAAACAAAACCATATCCAAATCTTCGCCGCGAATAACCGGCAGATAAATTGACTTCAATTGATATTGATCGGAAATAAAGGTCTGTGTCTCCACCTCATCGGCCATGGCCCAATAAAAAAGAATATTCTTTGCCTCTTGATAAATTGAATTTGACAATAACTGCTTACAAATACTGATCGATTGCCCTAACTTCTCTTCCTTAGATTTCAACTGTTTGATTGCTTTAATCGCCCTTCTTAATTCTTTCTTATCCTTCATTTACCTCACATTAAAATCTCCATAAACATCTGATCGCCTATCTTTCATAACATCATTACGAGGTGTAATATTTTTATTATCCGACTGCTTTAGATCCACCTCTACAGTTAAAAACTCGGTTTGATCAATACTTCCTTTTAACACGTATTCTCCGGTGGGATCAACCAATACAGATTGACCCGTAAAAGTTAAATCACGTTCCTTTCCAATTCGGTTAGCAGTTGCGATAAAACATTTATTAACCAGACTATACGATGGCATCACACTTTGACAATACGGTAATACCAAGTTGGAAGGATGAGCAATGAGTTGGGCTCCTTTTAAAACCAAAGCACGCCATGCTTCTGGAAACATCCAATCAAAACAAACCAACATCCCAATTCTTCCAATCGGTGTATCATAAACAGGTAAGCCCAAATTCCCGGGTTCAAAAAAATCTTTCTCATCCATAAAAAGATGCAATTTACGATATACTCCAACTAATCCTTCTGGCCCAATAAGAACGGATGAATTATACAATAAACTACCTTCTCGTTCACAAAAGCCAGTGACGATATGAGCATTTTTATGAACAGCTAATTGCATCAACTCCTTTAGAAAATAACTGGATTGCACTTTTTCTGCAGCCAGTATCACTTCATCTCGATTATTAAAACGATAACCAGAATTTGCCAACTCGGGCAACACATACAAATCACATCTTTTATTCGATGTAACCAGCTCACGAACCTGACTAACGTTAGCCTTTACATCACCCAAAACAGGTGCAAACTGAAGTATTCCTACTTTTACCATCGTCACTAATTCTTATGGTCTGTAACGCGATTCTCGGAAAATAAGATGCCCATCACTTTCGTGCATTAAATCTAATATACTGAGCTCAGGATGCTGCTTCATATAAGCAGCTACAATTTGATAACCTAAATATACAGCCGCTCTTCCAGGAGAATCCTGTCCGAAATAATAGGTAAAGGGGCTATCTCCCGTGTACTTTTGTATAACCATGCGGTCATTATTATACACGTGCTTGCGCTCCACCATGGTAGCCCAAATGAAAGCCTCATTTTTTTCACACCATTCCAACTCCTGCTCCGATAAATCAAATAAATATTTTTTATTCAGATACGGATTCGTTAAACCAGTAAAATATAACTCCTTACCTTTTTGAATCATATTACTCAATACATCTTCATTTTTCATTCCCCCTGGAAAGTTGGTCATAGCCATTGCTTTCATTACATCAGGTACAATTTTTTGACGCACCATTCGCTTACGCAAATATGCCGGAATAGCTAACCATTCGTAAAACTCACAATCTTCACCAAGGTATTTTTCAACACTTATCGAAATCCATGCCGAATCGACTGCAATGGATTGATTAAAACCTGAAATATGAAAATACACTTCTGGTATCGTTGTCTTAGGGAAATAATATTTATAATATCGAAATGCTTGTGCCATGTCGCTCATAATATCGTCCACCTGAGCAAATTCTTCTTTGCTCTTTGCAAACACATCCTGATTGGCTTCATATTCAATAAAGCTTTGCAAATGTTGCGGGTAAGATGGATCTTCAACACTTCCAATTTGAATCATGCGTTGGCTATAAGCTTCTAAATACAAGCCATACTTTTCTTTTAAGCTTTCAACACGAGCACCAATCTCTTTAGAATTACTATCAAACACATCCATAAAAAACAAATGTGAATGTACCGTCACATCAACCTTACTTACATCAGGTGCCGAAACCCTATTACAGGAACCAATTAAGCTTATTGATAAAAGCAAAACCAAACCTTGAAAAACGAAATTCTTCCTCATTGAAATCTTCTTTATTTAATCGTAAAAATACAAAAGCTCAGAAAATTTGCGCTTCGATTAAAAAAAAAGTGGATGAAAAACTAGTTTTAAGTAAGTTTGTAGCGTTTTCAATCGATAAATTAACGTTAATGAAACAGATACTATTAATATTCATCGCTTTATTCATTTATGCTAACACCAATGCACAAAATGAAAAGCGCACTCGATTAGCTTTTGTTCTAAGTCCACAGCTATCGTGGCTCAATTCCGATAATAGTGAAGTAAGTTCGAACGGCAATCAGTTTGGCTTTAACTTTGGCATTGAGATGGATCGCTTTTTTGAACAGAACTATGCTTTTACAACTGGTATAACCATAAATTCAACAGGTGGCAAACTAAGTTATAACCTACCTCCAGCAGAAGGCGAAACAGGTTCTACCTTACAAAACACCACTTATAAACTAAAATATCTGGAAGTACCTTTTAGCCTTAAATTATTAACCAACGAATTTCATCGCTCGCGTTATTATGGACAGTTTGGTTTATTTGGGCAATTCAACATTAAAGCCGTCGATCAAGATGACAATTCACTTAGCAGTGAAGTTAACTTCTTTGATATGGGCTACCATCTGGGAGGTGGTATGGAGTACTCACTTGGTGGAGATACTCACTTAAAAATTGGTATTCTTTATAACAATGGATTTCTTGATGTAACAGATCATGCCATTAAAGATAAAACACACCTTAATCGTTTCGTATTTCAATTTGGTGTGATTTTTTAAGCGTAAGCAATAAAATTATTACTGGACGTTGTTTAATTCTTTCATGGGTTAACTGCATCTAAAAAGAAAAATATAAGATGAAAATTGTTCTGGCTCAGTTAAATTATCACATCCGAAATTTTGAATCGAATGCTGATAAAATAATTAGTAGCATTGAAAAGGCGAAGAAAGAGGGTGCTGACTTAGTTGTTTTTTCGGAATTAGCCATATGTGGTTATCCTCCATATGATTTTCTTGAACGAAAAGAATTTATCGAGAGCTGCCTAACTGCTATTGACAGAATTGCAGAGAAATGTATTGGCATTGCAGCCATTGTTGGCGGCCCGGAAATAAATCCTGCCGAACAAGGCAAAAACTTGTACAATGCCGCCTATTTTCTGAATGATGGTGCCATTCAACAAATCGTGCGTAAAACCCTGTTACCAAACTACGATGTATTTGATGAGTACCGCTATTTTGAGCCGAACAAGCAGTTTGAAGTAATAGAATTGAAGGGCAAGAAAATAGCACTTACCATATGTGAAGATATTTGGGACGATCAACCAGTGGCTAACGCATTTGCCCGCGATAAACTTTATACACTTTCGCCGATGAAAGAGTTAATGAAGCAAAAACCAGATTTTGCTATTAACATTGCTGCTTCTCCTTTTTCGTACACTCAAGTTGATATTCGCCAGGACATAGTTCGTAATAAAGCCAAACAATTTGAACTTCCATTTATATACGTAAATCAGGTAGGTGCTAATACCGAATTAATTTTTGATGGTCATTCGATGGTCGTAAATAAGAAAGGTGAAATCACGCATCAAGGTGCACTTTTTTCAGAAGACTATATCAGCTTTGATATGGACGAAACGAATCATAAAGCAATAACTCAAGATAAACAATCGTCCATTGCACTCATTAATGACGCCTTGGTGTGCGGCATACATGATTACTTTGGTAAAATGGGTTTTAAAAAAGCAACACTTGGTTTATCAGGAGGTATCGATTCAGCAGTAACAGTTGCTTTGGCCGTTGAGGCATTGGGTAAGGAAAATGTACGTGTTTTATTATTACCATCGCAATATTCGTCAGACCATTCGATCAACGATGCTGTTGATTTGGCAAATAACCTGGGAATAGAATATAACATTGTTCCCATTAAGGAATTATTCAACGGCTATAATCTGCTGATGAGTCCAATTTTTGCCGGTAAAGAAGAAGATGTTACAGAAGAAAATATTCAGGCACGAATTCGCGGAACATTGTTAATGGCACTGTCCAATAAATTCGGACATATTGTATTGAATACATCCAACAAAAGTGAAGCAGCCGTAGGTTATGGTACCTTATACGGCGATATGAACGGTGGCCTTTCCGTTTTAGGTGATGTTTACAAAACCGACGTATTTCGATTGGCTCGTTACATTAATCGCGATTCGGAAGTGATACCTGAAAACACGATTACCAAACCACCATCGGCCGAGTTAAGGCCTGATCAAAAAGATTCTGACTCTTTGCCCGACTATGATATTTTGGACGACATCCTGTTTCGATACATCGAAAAACATGAATCGCCAAACGACATTATAAATGCAGGTTTCGACGAAGCAATCGTGAATAAAGCCATACGCTTGGTAAACATGAATGAATACAAACGATTTCAAACGGCTCCTACTTTACGGGTATCGAGCAAAGCTTTTGGAATGGGCCGAAGAATGCCACTAGTTGCAAAATATTAACTAAACCATGGATTGAGCAGTTTTTATAAGGCTAGAAACAAGATATCCCATCTTTTTTTCATAGCTTTGTATGTTATAAAACACTGTTCTATAACACATCTGAGATGCCAAACAAAATAAAGCAAACTGATATTGAACCATCGATAAAGGATATCACTAAGCTGTATAGCATTCTTAATGAGGAAGAAAAGCAACTCTTGCTTGACAACCACTCGACTCATGTTTATAAGAAAAATGATATTATTTATCATGAAGGTGAGAAACCAACAGGCTTATTGTGTTTAGGGACAGGCAAAATCAAGATTTTTAAAGAAGGTGTAGGTAAACGTGAACAAATAGTAAGAATGGTTACTGCGCCTGACTTTATCGGTTACCGTGCCTTGTTTGCTGAAGACTTGCACATTGCATCTTCTGAAGTTATTGAACCTTGCACCATTTATCACGTACCAAAAAATATCATTTATAAGCTGATGAAGAACAACTCAGCTTTATCAATGACCTTTATTCGATCGTTTGCTACAGAGCTTGGTTTTGCGCGATACAGAACAGTTACGCTTACTCAGAAACACATTAGAGGTAGATTAGCAGAAAGCCTGTGTGTGTTGAAAGATATTTATGGCTACGAAGAAGATGACTGCACCTTAAGTGTTTATTTATCACGTGAAGATTTAGCCAACTTTTCGAATATGACAACGTCAAATGCGATTCGAACACTCAGTACTTTTGTAAATGAGAAAGTATTGGCTGTAAACGGCCGTATCATTAAAATATTAGACGCTGAACGCTTAGAGAGAATTTCGAAACTAGGTTAAGATTGTGCACTTTTTAATTGCCTATCCACATTCCATGCGTGGTATTGAATCAGAATATATCTAATATCTTTAAACGTTATTTTGGGCTCTAAGGTGTCGATAAAGGCTTGCTCAATACCATAGATCACCAATAAGTTTTCAATTTGCTTTTCATCACGCGATTCCATCACCTCCGATAAACCCAATTGCGAATTATACAAATAATACTCACGGTACATATATGAATTCGACATACCATACCAGTCTTTGACTGCTGAGTTAACATACTGCCTGCGCAAATCAACATAGAGCGAAACCGTTTCATTTGACAAGAGCTGTAGGAATCGCGCCTCCTCTCTTTCGCACCTCACCATGCTTTTACGCTCAATTATTCGGCTATGAAATACATATTTCCTACTCTTATGCTCAAAGGCAAAACCTTTAAGCTGTTTAGGTTTATACGTTTTGAATCGTAAAGAAACATTGCTTTTAAAAGAAACTTCGAAGTGCAGTGATTCAAAGTCAAGGCCGAGTATATTGGCATGGCCCGTCATCCGATTAAATAGATAAACTCGAACCTCACCACGAATCGTATCCTCACTATGTGTTACGATGTATCCTTTAAGATTTTTAGCTGAAGCTACAGGTGAGAAAGAGCACAGAATCACCAGCAATAGCGACATTAATTTTAATTTAATCATAGTGAAAACGACAGGCATAAATTAGTATTTCTGTTTCCGATACTTGATACACCAATCTATGTTCATGGTCAATTCTGCGTGACCAATATCCTGCAAGGTCATATTTTAATTGCTCAGGTCTTCCTGAACCTTCAAAAGGAGTCCTTTGAATTTCTTTAAAAAATGCATTAATTTTTTTGAGAATCTTTTTGTCAATTTTTTGCCAGTATAAATAATCCTCCCATGCATTCTCTGTGAAAGTAAGAACCATATTAATCTTCTATTTTGGGATTAACAGTCTTACCTGTTTTCATTTGTTGAATTGAATCATATAGCCTGTCAGCATTTTTCTTTGAACTCAGCAGATGTAAAGTCTCCATAATTGAATTGTATTCATCCAAAGAAATCATTACAGCACCTTTGCCACTCTTACGCTTGATAATTAGAGTCTCATTATCATCTTCAACGCTATCTAAATAACTTTTTAATTCTGTTCTAAATTCAGAAAAATTTGCAGCAATCATAGTGTATTTATTTTAAAGGTTCTTTTATAAGTACAAATATACGTACTTATATTGATTGATCAAGTTTCAATAGCTGCTAATTGTGTTTTATAAAGCCCAACTACTCCATATAATACACGCGCTTAACACGCCGACTAATGCTGGTGAGTACTTCATAAGGGATGGTATCAAGTGCTTGTGCCATATCGTTAATGGTATATAACTTACCAAAAATCTCAACCTCATCGCCTTCTTGTGCAGTAATGGCACTTATATCAACCATGCACATATCCATGCAAATGTTGCCGATAATTGGAGCTACTTGATTATTAATAATTACTTGCCCAATTCCATTACTTAATCTACGATTTAAACCATCGGCATATCCTACCGGAATAATGGCAATGGTGCTATCATCTATCAAAACACCTTTCCTGCTGTAACCAATTGTTTCGTCTGCTTTCACTCGCTTTATCTGCGACACATACGATTTTAAGGTCCCAACTTGCTGCAAATTATTACCCTCAGCCGAAACACCATACATACCAATACCTAAGCGCACCATGTCAAATTGCGCTTCAGGAAAACGCTCGATGCCTGCTGAATTAAGTATATGTTTCAAAAATGGGTAAGCCAACTGTTTCTCTAGCAAAGCGCAAACATCCTTAAATGTACTTATTTGTTGCTTTGTAAAATCATCGTGAACGGCCTCATCACTTCCAGCCAAATGGGAAAATGCAGAAGCGATCTTTAGTGTAGCATTAGCTTTTAATCGCTTGACTAATTCTTCCATTTCATCAGGCAAAAAGCCCAAACGATTCATACCTGTATCCAACTTTAAATGTATGGGCACTCCGTTCTGACCTTGGCGTTCAACTACATTTGCATAGGCTTCCAATATATTAAAACTATAGATCTCAGGCTCAAGGTCGTATTGTAACATGGAAGCAAAACTGCTTACCTCCGGGTTCATTACAATGATTGGCAAAGTAATACCAGCCTCACGCAATTCAATGCCTTCATCGGCAAAAGCCACACCCAGGTAATCTACCTTCTGATGCTGTAATAAGTTAGCTATCTCAAATGAGCCACTCCCATATGAAAAGGCCTTCACCATGGCCAACATCTTCACTTTAGGTTTTAACTTTGATTTAAAAAACTGAACGTTCTCAATTAATGCGTTCAAGTTGATTTCCAATACTGTTTTATGTCGTTTCTTTTCAATTAAGGTAGATATTCGCTCAAAAGAAAACTGTCGCGATCCTTTCAGAAGAATAGCTTCATTCTGGAAATCATTGGTATTCATTTGTCTCAGAAACTCTTCGGTACTTTTAAAAGCACCTCTTCCATGCATGGCTTTATAAAGTTCAGGACCGATACCAATAATCCGCTCCACCCCTTTTTCAAAAGCCAATTGAAATACTTTTTTATAAAGCACCTGCTCACTTAAGCCACTTTGAAAAATATCGGATAAAATCAAAGTTTTACTCAATCCTTGTTTTGTCCCCAACTGATTCAGGAAGTCCAAAGCTATATCCAAAGAAGTTATATCAGAATTGTAAGCATCGTCAATGAGCAAGCAATTATTAACGGCTTCCTTTTGCTCCAAACGCATTGCCACTGGCTCAAGTTGATTTACTTTCACCATCAATTCGTCCATTGAAATACCCACATACAAAGCCACTAACATTGATAACAAGGCATTATCAATTGATATTTGATCAGCGAATGGCAAATTAACAAGGTGCGATTTTTCCTCCCACTCTACACTTAGCTCAACGCCTTTATCGTTAAAAGATTGATCCAACAAACGCAAGCTAGCACCTTGATTTTTACCTACCGTAAGCTTTTCTTTCAGAGGATATAATTCATTGATTGAAGCACTCAAATCAACCTGATCAGAATTATACAAGATCACTTTTGAATCAGCAAAAAGTATCAATTTCTCATTTAGCTTTTGCTGAAGAGATGTGAAATTTTCCTGATGGGCCTGACCAATATTTGTAATAACGCCAATTTCGGGCTTTATGCACTTCTGGAGTTTCTGCATTTCGCCCGGCAATGAAATACCAGCTTCAATAATCGCAAGATCGCAGCCCTCATCAAGCATCAACAAGGACAAGGGCACCCCAAGCTGACTATTAAAGCTACGCGGCGAACGGCCAACCTTTTTACCACCAGAAAAAAGTTGCGCCACCCATTCTTTGACGATGGTCTTACCATTACTTCCTGTAATCCCAATTAAAGGAAAAGCAAAGGTTTTTCTGACTGCAGCAGCGATTCGTTGCAAGGCAAGCAAGGTATCCTCAACGATAATAAAACAAGCTCCATCATAATCTGCAACATCTAAATGTGCCCCTTGTTCGACCATGAAACACCGGATGCCTCTTTTGTAAAGGTCATCTATGTGAAAATGCCCATCATGAGCAGAAGTTCTTATGGCCAGAAAAAGCGTGGATTCACATTCTACAATTTTTCGACTATCAAACAATAAGCGCTCTACATGCAAACTAGCATTACCAACCAGTAAACCCTCTGCAAACGAAGTCAATTGCTCAACAGTCATTCTAATCATATCGCTTAATTAGCTTTTGTGAAACATGCTCTACATAATGGTTCGTATTCTTCTTTTTCGCCCAACAGCACTAATTTCTCGTTATCATTCAATCGGTGTGAAAAGTGGGCTAAATCACCACAGCGCATACAAATAGCATGCACCTTCGTCACATATTCTGCAGTGGCCATTAATGAAGGTATAGGTCCAAACGGTTTGCCTTTAAAATCCATATCCAAACCTGCCACAATTACACGTATACCTTGATTGGCCAGCTTTAAACAGACATCCGCCAAACCATTATCAAAAAATTGAGCTTCATCAATTCCAATCACATTAACATTACTACTCAATAATAGTATATTACCCGACGACTCAACTGGTGTTGAAGAAATAGCATTTGAATCATGCGAAACCACCTCTGTTTCGCTGTATCTAACATCAACCATGGGCTTGAATATCTCAACACTCTGTTTGGCAATTTTTGCCCGTTTCAATCGCCTTAGCAACTCTTCGGTTTTACCCGAGAACATTGAACCGGCTATTACTTCAATCCACCCTTTGGAATTTTCTCTATTTGCCTTATTTTCAAGAAACATTTAGCGTATTCAGTTTTTTAAATTGCAATCACTACCTTTGCAAAAGTAAGTAAAATGCTTAGGAATTCACTATGGAAAAAGAAGCTCTCATCGATATTATTTTAAATGATCTAAAAGAAGTTCATTCTTTAATTACCACTTTTAAAGGTAAAGAAGTCATTAATCAGGCATTTATCAACCTAAGTCACACCAAACTAAAAAATATCAGTGAAGAAATTAACTTATTAGAATCATTCGATATTTCTTCGAAAAATACAGAAACTCCATACGAATCATCATTAAGTTCGATAACTGCGCAAGAAAGCACTGAAGAAGACTCGAAAGACATTGCTGATTCAAGTATGAAATTTTTGAGTGGAGAAACGGCTGCTGAAGAAAACAAAGCTAAAATCGAACATAAGGAGGAGCCAAGCAAAAACGAGCTAATTAGCGAAACACCTGTAACGAAACCTCAAGATATAATTGAGGATAAAAAAACAGAAGTAAGCACTCCTCCAAAAAAAGCTGAAGTAAAAGATGTTCCACAGGAAAATAGCTCAATACTTGGTGAAAAAATAAAACAAGAAGCCACCTCTGTAAACGAGCGCATTGCTGATAAAAAAGATACATCTAGCATGGTTTCGCAATACGGCAAACCCGTAAGCGATGTACGTAAAGCCATTGGATTGAATGACCGTTTTTATTTTCAACGCGAACTCTTTGATGGTAATGCAGATGCCTTTAACAACATCTTAGATCAGGTAAATCAAATGGATTCCTATGAATTAGCACTCCAATTCATACAATCGAATTACAATTGGGACGACGATAATGAAGTTGCCGAGTCCTTTTACAAGAGTATTAAACGACGTTTTATTTAAAATATAAATGGGAAAATTATTTGTTATTCCTACGCCTATTGGCAATCTCGAAGACATAACGCTTCGAGCGATTCGAATACTAAAAGAAGTTGATTTCATACTAGCAGAAGATACCAGAACAACTGGCTTCTTGCTGAAACACCTTGAAGTATCCACACGAATGATGTCGCACCATAAGTTTAATGAACATGCCACAGTTGAAAAAGTGGTTCAGCGCTTGGAAGCAGGTGAAAATGCGGCACTCGTATCCGATGCAGGTACGCCAGCAATTTCTGACCCTGGATATTTGGTGGTGCGAAAATGTCTGGATTCTGAAATTGAGGTGGAATGTCTACCTGGAGCTACAGCATTTGTGCCAGCCCTTGTTAATTCAGGTTTACCCAATGAGCGTTTTTGTTTCGAAGGTTTCTTACCCCAAAAAAAGGGAAGAAAAACCAAACTGGAATCTTTAGTAACAGAAACACGGACCATGATTTTTTATGAATCGCCTTACCGACTTGTAAAAACTTTAACACAATTGGGCGAGCAACTGGGAGAAGATAGAAGAGCCTCTGTTTCAAGGGAAATATCGAAGCTTCACGAAGAAAATAAACAGGGAACACTTCAAGAACTCGCACAATATTTTGCTGCAAAAACCGTTAAAGGAGAAATTGTTATTGTAGTTGAAGGAAACCATAAGAAATAAGCAAACATGAGAAACGTATTATTCACTCTTTTTATAGCCGCCCTTTTAGCGTCGTGTTCATTAACTGATACAAGCGAAGTTGAACAACAAAAAGACTCACTACTACTGGCATCGGCTGAAAAAGATCGCCAAATGAATAGCTTGGTAACAGCCTTGATTGAAATTGACGATAATCTGCAACAGATAAAAGAGAAAGAGCAAATTATTAGCTTAAATGTCAGCTCCGGAGAAACAACAGGTAAAGCTCTTGAAGATCGTATCAATAGAGACATTCAATTAATCTATGAGTTGATGCTTCAAAATAAGGAGCAAATTAGCAAATTGGAAAAAAACCTGAAACAATCGGGCACCAACAATGCCAATTTAAACAAGTTAGTTAATCGCCTAAACAAGCAATTAAAGGATAAAACCCTTGAAATTATAAAGCTTAAAAAACAACTTGAAGATCAGAGCTTAGAAATTACTCAACTAAATTTCACGATTGAAGGCATGCAGAACGTAGTTGATTCATTACAGAACGTTCGTAATGCAACGCAACAGCAACTGGCCGAAGCTACCGAAAAGCTATACCGTGCCTATTATGCTTTTGGTACTAAAAAAGAATTGAAAGAGCAGAACCTTATTAGTAGCGATGGCCTATTTAAAAAGAAAATAATGGGTGAAGGTTTCTCCGAGGATTATTTTACTACAATTGACCTGAGAGAAATTGATTCAATTGCCTTATTCAGACCTAAAGCCAAAGTACTAACCAATCATCCTGGTTCTTCTTATAAACTAGAAGAAACGGAAGAAGGAAGTATGGTTTTACGTATTGAAGACAAGGAGGCCTTTTGGAGTTTATCTCGCCATTTGGTTGTGCAAGTTAATTAAGAGAATTCAAATAAGAATACGGATGACATCTTTCAATACTATATAGTATGAAAGATGTCATCCTTGTTTTATACAAACATTTTTTAACAAGCATATGTACGCTCCTATTGTCACAATAAATATCTTTACAAAAAATTAGATCACTATGCCCCGTAAGTACAAACATTTGTTTTTTGACCTTGACCATACCTTATGGGATTTTGAAGCTAATTCGGAAGAAACACTAATTGAGCTTTACGAAACTTTTAATCTGGATCAATATTTTGAAAGTTTCGAAGATTTTCATGAGCGCTACGAATCACATAATTTGTACTTATGGAGTCAATACCGAAAAGGCAAGGTCGACAAAAAAACGCTCAATTTTCAACGGTTTCACCTTCCATTTTGCGAAGTAGGCTTTGATGACAAAGCAATTGCTGAGCAATTTGCAAGTGAATATGTTAGAATCAGTCCAAGCAAAACCAAGTTATTTCCTAATGCCATTGATGTGCTTGAAAAACTGAAACCGCATTACGAAATGCATATCATCACCAATGGGTTCAGAGAGGTACAAGCAAAGAAACTTGAAAACAGCGGATTAAGACCCTACTTTTCTAATATCTACATTTCTGAATTAATAGGCGTTCAAAAGCCTCACCCCTACTTTTTCGACTATTCGATAAAAAGCTGCAATGCTCGTAAAAAAGAAAGCTTGGTGATAGGCGATAGTCTGGAAGCAGATATTCAAGGAGCCATTAAAGCAGGTATTGATCAGGTCTTTTTTAATACAAAAGGCCTAAGTCACGAAAAAAAGATTACCCACGAAATTGATAATTTATCAGAATTACTGGATATACTATTATAATTTATCCTTCAACTTTCAATTCAAGTTTTAATTGTTTACAGCCATTGTAATTCCAACAGTATTAGGCTAAATATCAGTTGGTGAATTAAATTATAAGTCTATATTTGTGACCAATGGTGGCAATTTGTAGTCCCAAAAACAAATTGTTACTATCACCAAATATTCAACAATTGTATTTTTAGAGCATAAACCTCGGTTCGTCCGAGGTTTTTTGTTTTTATACTTCTAGAAGCCAAACTCTAAACCAAGCTTAAAAGCCCAATTGTCGATGGCATTTTCGAGTTGATAAGGTCCATAACGATAATGCACCGACAAACCATATTGCAACATATAGCTGGAAAGGATATTCTTAAAATAGATTCCTGATTCGTAATACCCTTTATCAAAAGAAGATACATCATCTGGTGCTGTACCCCATGCAATATTGGTATTTAATACTATTTCAGGCTTCACCCTTCGGTTGGTGTTTAACGATAAAGGAATACCGTGACTTAGGTAAACAGCCGTAAATTCATCAGCAGCAAACTCGTTTAATCGCATTGTTCCAAAGGTATTGGCCACATGTATGGTAAAACTCTTGTACGAGCCAAAAGAACTGTATAAAAACGTACTCGGGTAATCACCATCAAGCTTTCCTCCCTGTGCACGAATTGTCGAATACATGGCATTGGGATATCGAAACGTTTTTTCAAGTTGCACTTCAACTTTATTATACTCAAAGCTTCGATTCTGCACTCCTTCGCCATAGGCAAAATTAAGCCAAACCATTGGATACTTCGTGCCTTCGGAAATTAAGCCAAGTGCCGTTTTAGTAAAAGTCTCACGATGTGCCCACTTTAACCTTATTTCAGCTTCCTTAAAGTCGAAATCAGGTGCAATTTGATCACTATCTAAAAAGATATATCGCTTTTGTGGCGACACATTTGCCTGTCGGTAATACAAGCCAGATTTGAAATATTTAAAAAACCGGAACTCAGTACCCACCTTAAATTCTCGCGTCCGATCCATTGTTTCGGTTAAAAAACCTCTGAATAACTCACTCGAACGCTTATTTATTCCATCCAGATAGGAATATGAACCAGTGGCAAAAACATCATCACGATACTCAAATATGTATTTATTCTCCTTATGTACATGGGGTGTCAGTTGAATCTCACCTCCATACTTCCATGTTTTATCACCAAATCCATAAGAGAAAAAACCTCCCGTTGAAAAATTCTCTGACATTCGTGGGCTTGTATATAAACCCATTCCCAGTTTCAATCCTTCAAAATCGTTGTAATCAATAAAACGCCGTAGGTCGAACTGAAAATTACCTGCCGGTATATATCCTCGAACAACAGACAATTGCATGTTAATTATCGCATCAAGATGCGCTTTCCGCCCTAAGCTATCAATCAAATGGTAAGTGGCCGAGTCTTTTGCAGACAAGGGCTCATAACGGTAAACGCCAACATTTGGCGCACTGCGTAAAATTGATGCATCCTCTAGGGTTATATTATCAAAATCCTTTTTGCTAAATCCGGGCTCGGTATTAATAGCTGTAACGTAACTTTTACCAGTTCCTATAAGCGGATATGGTAATTGATTGGTATTGCCAATGCTTCCAAATTCCAAACTACTTTCCAATTGCTTAGGAAACCATAAGCCATTAGCCACCGGTTGATAATTTTGTCTGATAAATAATTTTAAGCCATTCTCGGTTCCGGTCGTTTTGGCAGCCACCGTTTTAATGGCTGAACTTGACGCATGTATATGGAAAGTTCCAGTCAAGCCACGAAAGTTTCTATTCTTTTTAGGTTGATACGAAATGTAATGAATGGTATCGCCTACACTATTCACTAATGTATCAAGCAATTGGAATTTATACGAAGATAAACCCGCCTTTGAAGCAGGATTTAAATATTCACGGTCTAATAATTTAACATACTGATCGTAAAAGGAGAATGGTTGAAGCAAAGCTGGTAGCGAAGCCATGGTTGGTGTTCTTAATCCACTCACCCGGCCAGAAATAATTCGCTCTTTCTCAATACCTTTTTTTAGGTGTCGTTTTTCAGAAACAGACTCAAAAAGCATAAGGTAACTATCCTTATTAATTCCAAACTGCTTAACTTCAGGTGGCAATTGCTCATAATCAATATCCTTTGGCAAATCAAATTCCACATTCATTTTATGGTAGATAATACAGCTATAAGGATCATATGATGAGGGATTATGCTTCTTACTATTTTCAACCACTTTGCGCATTACAAGCAAGGCTGGGTTTTCTCCAGGCAAAATATTTATTTCGTCCAATTGGTATTGAAGTGGCTTAAGCTCAACATAGATATAAGGAGTAATCTGATCTTTCGCCAAACGATGTTGATAATAGCCCAGACAACTAAATTGCAAGTGATCAACTTCCTTTAAATTCCTTATTCTGAATTTACCATCAATATCAGTTATGGTTCCTTCCTGATCGCCATAAACCACATTCACAAATGGAATACCTTGATCGGTAAGTGCATCAACAACCTGTCCGGTTAATTCTTGTGCAACACTATTGGTTGGCATAAGTTGAACAAGAAACAAACAAAAAAACAGTTTGTTAAAATTCGCTTTTATAGCCTTGAAAAAAGTAGTTAACATGGGTATTTGGTTAATGACTTTATTTGCCTACTCGAAAATATAAAAAAAGAGCCATTAAATGACTCTTCCTAATATTCTATTTTACAAAACCGGCCTTTAAGCGCGTAATTTCTTTCGCACTTAAGTAACGCCACTTGCCTCGCGGTATGTTTTTCTTTGTTAAGCCTGCAAAATAAACACGGTCTAGTTTCATTACTTTATAACCTAAATGCTCAAACATACGACGAACAATTCGATTACGCCCCGAATGAATTTCAATTCCAACCTGCGTCTTATCTTCTTTCTCAACAAAACTAATGGCATCGGCATGAACCGGACCATCTTCCAGCGTTATCCCTTTTGCCAATTGATCAATGTGGCTTGCAAATACAGGTTTATCCAAAAACACATGGTATATCTTTTTTGCCTGATGTTTAGGGTGTGTCAAAACCTTCGTCAAGTCACCATCGTTGGTCAGCAATAACAAACCTGTGGTTTGTTTATCCAATCGCCCTACGGGATAAATTCTTTGGGTACAAGCCTCACGAACCAGATCCATAACTGTATGCTTGGCATGTTTATCCTCAAGCGTTGTTACAAAATCTTTTGGCTTGTTGAGTAAAACGTATATTTTTTCCTCCGCATTTAAACGCTTTCCCTTGTATTGTATATTATCTTTAAAAGAAACAATTGTACCCATTTGAGTCACAACTTTTCCATTAACCGATATTTCACCTTTGGCAATTAATTCATCCGCATCGCGTCGACTACAAACACCAGCATTCGCAACAAAACGATTCAAACGCATTGTTTCCTTTTCCGACTTAGCTGGCTCTTCCTTTTTAACAACTCGCTTTTTTGAAAATTCCGAAGATTTTGGACTTTCTCCCCGCCTCTCAAATTTCTTCCTATCTTCTCCTTTAGTACTATCACCATCCTGAAAATTTCGTCGTGGCTTGCGATTATTATTTCGTTCGTTACGCATCTATTTTATATGTAGTTATTGAATTTGCAAAGTTGAGAAAAAAACAGATGACATGACTCAGGTTTTATTAAAAATTTATGCCGTACATTTATTAATTCAATTTTTAATGACAAAACCAGGGTGAATAAGGTATAGCATCTTATAGAAAATGCATTTTTTTCACCTAAATAAATGAGGATTTGCAAGTTTAGGTTGTCAGTTATAAAAAAATCAATCATTTTTGCAGTTCCATTATAACAAATCAACATTTTTATGACATTAATTAAATCAATCTCTGGGATAAGGGGAACGATTGGAGGAAAAGTGGGTGATGGCTTATCACCACTAGATGTAGTTAAGTTTAGCTCAGCCTATGGACAATGGGTGAAAAAACGCCACGAAGGTAAATTAAAAGTTGTAGTTGGACGCGATGCTCGCATTTCGGGAGACATGGTGAAAAATCTTGTAATCGGCAGCTTGCAAGGCCTTGGAATAGACGTTGTAAATATTGGCTTAGCCACAACGCCAACAACTGAAATTGCCGTTACTGAAGAAAAAGCGCATGGTGGAATCATTTTAACAGCCAGCCATAATCCAAAACAATGGAATGCTTTAAAATTACTCAACGAGAATGGTGAATTCTTAACTGCAGCCGATGGTGCAGAGGTTCTGAAAATTGCGGAGGACGAAAGTTTCGAATTTGCAGAAGTTGATGAACTAGGAAAAGTTGAAGAAAACGATACATATACCGACTTCCACGTACAACATGTTCTAAACTTAGACATGGTTAATGTTGAAGCCATTAAAAATGCCAATTTTACAGTCGCCATCGATTGTGTGAATAGTGTTGGTGGAATTGCTATTCCTGCATTATTAAAAGCATTGAATGTAAAAAACACCATTGAATTATATACTGAACCTAACGGACAGTTCCCTCATAATCCTGAACCGCTTCCTGAACATTTAGTTGATATAGCTACAGCCATCAAAAAACAGAATGCAGATGTTGGTTTTGTTGTTGATCCTGATGTTGACAGACTAGCTATTGTCAACGAGGATGGATCCATGTTTGGAGAAGAGTACACATTGGTTGCAGTGGCTGATTATTTATTATCGCACAAAATTGGCAATACTGTTTCCAACCTTTCATCTTCGCGAGCATTGGCAGATGTAACACGTAACTATGGTGGTGAATATTCAGCATCGGCTGTTGGCGAAGTTAATGTAGTTGCCACAATGAAAGAAACCGATGCTATTATCGGTGGTGAAGGTAATGGTGGCGTAATCTATCCAGAAAGTCATTACGGAAGAGATTCTTTGGTTGGCATTGGTTTGTTCTTATCTCACTTAGCAGTTAGTGGTTTAAAATGTTCTGAGCTAAGAGCCAAATACCCAGAGTACTGTATCTCAAAAAACAAAATTCAGTTAACGCCTGAAATAGATACAGATAAAATACTTGAGAGCATTAAAAACAAGTATGCTAAAGAAGAGATTAATGACATTGATGGTTTAAAAATTGATTTTTCTGAAAGTTGGGTGCAACTTCGTAAATCGAACACTGAACCTATAATTCGAATTTATGCAGAAGCTAAATCGGCTGGCGAAGCTGATAAATTAGCTCAAAACATAATTGCAGATATTAAAGCATTGCTTTAAGAAGTATTTAACATCATTTAACAAAGAGCCCATTTTTTAATGGGCTTTTTTTGTTCTCAATAGTATCTTTTTAATTAATATCGTGCTTTCTATATCCATACTACAAAAAGATGAATAAAAGGTTATACTTCATTTTGGGTCTTTGTGTACTTGTCATAATTGTTGGCAGCATACTCATCCCAAGCAAAGAAAGCAATGAAAATTATCTGTATACAGATGTAAAAAAAGGAAATTTCATTGCTCAAATACACTCAACAGGTCAGCTTCAAACCGAAAACTCCGAACTAATAGTTTTGCCAAAAGAAATGTCAAGCAGGAACATTGACATTTATGAAATAAAGGTTTCCAACATTGTGGAAGAGGGAACTGAGGTAGATTCTGGAAGCTATGTAGCGACATTAGATCATGCGGCAGTTGAAGAGTTACGAACCAAGGCAAACGAAGAGTTAGAAACGGCATTAAATGCCTATGATGATGCTAAAATAGATACCAACCTTAATTTAAGCACACTTCGCGATGAACTACTCAATGCACATGTGGATTTGGAAGAAAAAAAGATTATTCTTGAACAGTCAATCTACGAATCTCCAGCGGTTAAACGTCAATCAAAACTTGATGTAGAACGCACACAAAGAGATTTAGAGCAAAAAAACAGAAACTATAAACTCAAGGAAAAGCAGGATGAATATAAAGTGTACCGTTCTTGGGAAAAAGTAAAGAAAAAGCAAGATAAAGTTGATGACATCAATAAGCTTTATAAGGTACTTGAGGTTAAGGCGCCAAAACCAGGTTTAGTTATTTATAGTTTCGATCGATTTGGTAAGAAAATTAAAGCAGGCTCCACAATTAGTCGTTGGCGTCCTCAATTAGCTGAATTGCCCGACTTATCATCTATGATTTCGAAAACCTTCATCAATGAAATAGATATATCGCAAATTAAAACCGGACAAAGTGTTAAGATAGGTATCGATGCCTTTCCTGAAAAAACATTTACCGGAGAAGTATTGTCTGTAGCCAACATTGGACAAGTAATACCTAGTGGGGATGCAAAGGTATTTGAAGTAGCCGTAAAAATAAACGGGACTGACAAAGACCTTCGTCCTGCCATGACGACTAGTAACATTATAAATACGGCCAGCTTAAATGATGTGTTTTACATACCCTTAGAATCTGTTTTTAGCAACGATTCGCTGAGTTATGTATTTGTTAAAGAAGGCTCAAGTACATTTCGAAAACAAATTGTTGAACTGGGCATACACAACGAAAACCATGTGGTTGTTTTAGATGGTTTAAAAATTGATGAAACTCTACTTTTAAACCAACCCGAAAAAGCGGAAGCACTCGACTATAATGGCTTGGAAATATACCAACGTCAAAAAGCGGCTCGAACTGACTCTATTGATAATAAATAAATCAGAATTTTATTTATAATGAGAAAAAATAAATCTCCCTATCAAACATACCTTCGATACGCTCATAATATTACAATAGCCATCGAAGCGATTCTTTCGAATAAAATGAAATCGCTTCTTACAGCATTGGGCATTATGTTTGGGGTTGCCGCTGTAATTAGCATGTTGGCAATTGGCAAAGGCGCTCAACAAGAAGTGCTTGAACAAATAAAACTCGTCGGCGTCAATAATATTATCATCACACCAGTAGATCAATCACTCGAAGGTAATGGCAGTGATTCTGGTGAAGAAAATAATAACAACAAAAAGTTTTCCAAAGGTTTGCACCAGATGGATGTTCAAGCCATCTACGAAACCATACCATCAGTTAAAAAAATCAGTCCGGTTGTCTCGCTAAATTATCATGCCATTAAAGAAGGTAAAAGTTACCCCGTAACACTTGAAGGCGTTGCGCCCGATTACTTTGAGATGCTTAACATTGAGCTTGGCACTGGTAAAAAGTTTAGCCAGCAGCAAACCAACAAAGGCATGCCAGTATGCATAATTGGCAACAACATTCGGAATCGCTTTTTCAATCAGGACAATCCTATTGGGCAGTATATTAAATGCGGTCAGGTTTGGCTTCAGGTTATAGGTACGATACAGAAAAGAGATTTTACCACTTCCGCCTCGGATGAAATGGGCATTAGCAGTAGCGATAATAAAATCATCATACCTTTCAAAACCATATTAATGCGTTTTAGAGATCGCGGCAACATTAACCCTGAGGTTATGGATAACATGGCTGGAGGCGGCTTTGTATTTTTCATGGGAGGTAATGGTGAAGAAGAAACTGAACAAAAGAAAACCACGACAAGCAATCAGTTAGACAAGATTATAGTTCAGGTTGAAGAAACAGAAAAACTTTCAGCAACGGCTGATGTCATTAAAAGACTCATATTGCGTCGCCATTCAAACATCTACGACTTTGAAGTCACCGTACCAGAACTTTTATTAAAGCAACAACAAAAAACCAATGAGATATTCAATATCGTACTTGGTGCCATCGCAGGCATTTCCCTTATTGTTGGGGGCATTGGAATTATGAACATTATGCTGGCCTCTGTTTGGGAGCGTATTCGTGAAATTGGAACACGACAAGCCATTGGTGCATCACGTAAGGACATTATTGTGCAATTTCTGGCGGAATCTACCTTGATAAGTATATCGGGCGGACTAATCGGAATAATACTAGGAGTACTGCTGGCACATTTAATCCATCTAACAGCAGACATTAAAACCATTGTATCTTTCTTTTCCGTCATTATTGCCTTTGGCGTATCTGCCACTGTCGGTATTATATTCGGATACATACCTGCCAAAAGTGCAGCTAACCAAGATCCTGTTGAATCACTAAGACATTAACATCATGCGATTATACACCATCATACTTCTATTCATTTTATTGGCACAAAATACCTTTGGTCAAAACCAAGCCAATAAGCAACAAATGCACCTTACACTTAATGAAGCCATTCAGCTTGCTAAGCTCCAGTCTTTATCAAGTTTCCGGTCTAAAAACATGTATTTAGCCAGCTATTGGGATTTCAGAAGTTATAAAGCATCGCAATTACCCGGACTAAGATTAAATACAACACCACTTAATTACGATCGATCAGTTACACCTCAATTTGTTGATGGTCAAATTAGATATGTTCCAACAGAAACGTTGTCTTCAGATGTGGGTTTATCTGTTAGTCAAAACATAACATTAACAGGTGGAACCTTAGGTGTAGAATCAAATGTACGACGTCTAGAAAACAATGGAACAGATGAGAATGGAGCAGATAAGAACACCGTCGACATAACCTCCGTACCAATAAGAATAAAATTCTCACAACCACTAACTGGATACAATAAGTTTAAATGGGAGTCAAAATTAAAACCACTCGAATTCGAAAAAGCAAAAAAATTATTTCTATCTGAGATGGAGGCTTTGTCAGAGAAAGCAGTTCGTGAGTTCTTTAACTCGGTGGGAGCCGAAATAGATCTGAAAATTGCGGAAATCAACCTTGCCAATGCTGACACTCTATACAAGATTGGAAAAGGTCGTTTTCAAATAGGTACAGTTACTCAGGACGAATTATTAGATTTAGAGTTGAGTTATTTGAATGCAAAGATATCAAAAACCAGAGCAGAAGTTAGTCTTAAACAAGCTCAAAACAGGCTAAATTCATTCCTCGGCTTTGACAAAGATTTAAAAATAATAGCTCTTATTCCTGATAATATTCCAGGGCTAAAAGTGAATGCTGACGAAGCGCTTGCTTTAGCCAAAGAAAACAATCCTGAAGTTTTAGATATGGAAGCCCGTCTCATTAGAGCCAATCATAATGTAGCAGAAAAGAAGGGAACAAGCGGCTTAAGTGCAGACCTAAGAGCTAACCTGGGTATTAATAAGCAGGCTGATAATATCACCGATGTATACAATGCACCATTCAGCGATGATCGAGGGCTTGGCGTAACCCTAAATGCACCAATACTTGATTGGGGAACCCGACGTGGTCAAATTCAAATGGCAAAATCTAATCGACAAGTAACTGAAGCGGAAGTTAAACAAGCCTTGATCGATTTTGAACAGGATGTAATAATGCAAATATTACAATTCAATCTTCAGGAAGAACTTGTCAACATTTCGGCCAAAGCCGATACTGTTGCTCAATTGGGATACAACGTTACCAAGCAGCGTTTCATGATCGATAAGGTGGATGTCATTAAGCTTAATGCAGCACAAAAATCTCTTGATGACGCAAAACGAAGTTACATCAACGCATTATCCGATTATTGGCGTGGCTATTATACCATACGTCAGATTACGCTTTTCGACTTCGAACGAAAAGAAACACTTATTAAGTCCTTGGATTATTTACTTGAACAATAGGTAAAAATGAACAAAAAAAAGATCGTCTATATATCAGGGTTTGTCATAATTCTTCTTGTCATTATCTGGCAGCCTTGGGCTTCTAAAAATAAATCGGAACAGATTACTCAAGTGCAAAAAGGACTATTTGAAACAATCGTTACTGCCACAGGTGAGTTAAAAGCTCAAGATGCCATGGACATCAAAGTACCAGAGGTTAGCTTTAATGAGGAAGTAGACATATGGGCAATGAAAATCCTCAGCTTGATTGAGGAAGGGAAAATTGTAAAAAAAGGCGAAGAAGTTGCTAAGCTTGAACCAACCGAGGTTGAAGAGAATTTAGCTAGCGTAACTGAAAAGCTTAACGAGCAATACACGTTTGTGGAAGATGCTAAGATCGATTCAAGCCTGGCATTGGCTGCATCGAGAGAAACAATTCAGAAGGAACACGATCGTGTACTTGACTCTGAACTCAAGGTCGAACAGTCGTCGTTTGAATCAAAGGCCATTCAACGTCAAACACAAATTGAGTTTGAAAAAGCGCAACGAGCTTTATTAAAAGCTCAACGCGATTTAATTACTAAAACGCAAAAGCATAAATCAAGGATAGCACGAAGTCAACGCAGGGTTAATCGATATGAAAACAAACAAAAACTACTTGAACAATTAAGAAGTGAATTAACAATTGTATCTCCTGCCGACGGTATGATTATCTATGGTACTGGTTACAATGGTCAAAAAGTAAAAGTTGGATCGCGAGTGGGTCGCTGGATGCCATTGATTGCAACGCTTCCCGATTTAAGTTCTATCATATCAGAGATGCAAGTAAAGGAAATTGACATTGCTAAGATTAAAACCAATCAACAGGTGGAAATTAAAATTGATGCCTTTCCTAAAAAATCATTCAAAGGTGAAATATTAAGCATTGCTAATGTTGGCCAAAACAATCCTGGCGAATTCCAAAATAGCTTCAAGGTAATCGTTAAGCTCTCTGATTACAAAGAAACCCTTTTACCGGGTATGACAACAACTAATACCATAATCACCAACTCCATTACTGATGCACTTTTTGTTGATAAAAAAGCAGTTTTTGGCAACGATACCTTACGCTATGTTGTCATAAAGGATGGTTTTCAGACCAAACGACAAGAAATTAAAGTTAATCTCGAAAATGAAGATTTCTTTCAAATCACTGAAGGCTTGCAAGAGAGAGATAAAGTTCTTCTGAACGCTCCTGATAATGTTAGTGAATTACCTTTATTGCGTTTGTAATAATCGTGTTTTATTATAAAAAACATCATACTTTAAGACACAGGTACAAATGCCATCTCGGCAAGCTCGATGAGCAGATAACAACCAAGTCGGTGACCGAGAATAGCCGAGGTCTTGGTTAATAACAACAACAACCTAGTTGCAGAATAGCTCACCGAGGTAGGTTGCCGAGCCTGCCGAGGCAAAACGGAACGGTTCTTTTTTTTTCATCTAGCCATAAAGAACCGTATCCTAAACTAATATAGCTTGTCATATTGTCACCTTACCTGACAAAGTTTTTAAGTCTACAATTAAGTTCCTGTCATTATTACTTGAAAAAACACTATTTCCCTCTTGGCACACCATTTGATTAAAAGGCTCGTGTAATTCAAAACTAAAAACAAAAAATATAAATATATAGCAATGGGAAAAATTATTGGTATAGACTTAGGAACAACCAACTCGTGTGTATCCGTAATGGAGGGAAACGAGCCAGTTGTAATTCCAAATAGCGAAGGAAAGAGAACAACACCATCAATTGTAGCATTTATCGAAGGTGGTGAGCGTAAAGTAGGTGATCCTGCAAAACGTCAGGCAATTACTAACCCTGAAAAAACGATTTATTCGATTAAGCGTTTCATGGGTTCGATGTTTGATGAGATTCCTAACGAAGTAACACGTGTACCATATAAGGTTGTAAAAGGTGACAATAACACACCTCGCGTTCAAATCGACGACCGTCAGTATTCATCACAAGAAATTTCAGCAATGGTTCTTCAGAAAATGAAGAAGACAGCTGAAGATTATTTGGGTCAGGAAGTAACAGAGGCAGTGGTAACTGTTCCTGCTTATTTCAACGATGCACAGCGTCAGGCTACTAAAGAAGCTGGTGAAATTGCTGGTTTGAAAGTTAGCCGTATCATCAACGAACCTACAGCAGCAGCTTTAGCTTATGGTTTAGACAAGATGGATCGCGACATGAAAGTGGCCGTATTCGATCTTGGTGGTGGTACTTTCGATATCTCAGTACTTGAATTAGGTGATGGTGTATTCGAAGTAAAATCAACGAATGGTGACACTCACCTTGGTGGTGATGACTTTGATGATGCAATCATCAACTGGTTAGCTGATGAATTCTTGAAAGATGAAAACATCGACCTACGTAAAGACCCAATGGCGCTTCAACGTTTGAAAGATGCTGCTGAAAAAGCTAAGATTGAATTATCAAGTTCTACAAGTACAGAAATCAACTTGCCATATATCATGCCAGTTGACGGTATTCCAAAACACTTGGTTCGTTCATTATCACGTGCACAATTCGAGCAAATTACTGACAAACTAATTCAGAATACAATTGAGCCTTGCAAGGCAGCTTTAAAAGATGCTGGTTTATCACCATCTGACATTGATGAAGTTATCTTAGTAGGTGGTTCAACACGTATACCTGCAATCCAGGAAGTTGTTAAGGAATATTTCGGTAAAGCGCCTTCAAAAGGTGTTAACCCTGATGAAGTTGTAGCCGTTGGTGCAGCTATTCAAGGTGGTGTATTAACTGGTGAAGTTAAGGATGTATTGTTATTAGATGTTACGCCGCTTTCATTGGGTATTGAAACAATGGGTAGTGTAATGACTAAGTTGATTGAAGCTAACACTACTATTCCGAGCAAGAAATCAGAGACATTTACAACAGCAGTTGATAACCAGCCATCGGTTGAGATTCACGTATTGCAAGGTGAGCGTTCAATGGCTAAGGATAATAAAACAATTGGTCGTTTCCACCTTGATGGAATTCCACCAGCACCACGTGCAACACCGCAGATCGAAGTAACTTTCGATATTGATGCAAATGGGATCCTACATGTTACTGCAAAAGATAAAGCAACCGGTAAAGAGCAGAGTATTCGTATCGAAGCTTCTTCTGGTTTATCTGATGAAGAAATTCAACGCATGAAGGATGAAGCTGAAGCTAATGCTGAAGCGGATAAGCAGGAAAAAGAAAAAATCGATAAGTTGAATGGTGCTGATAGTTTGATTTTCCAAACTGAAAAGCAACTTAAGGAGTTTGGCGACAAATTACCAGCTGACAAAAAACAACCTATCGAAGCAGCTGTTGAGAAGTTAAAAGAAGCTCACAAAGCTCAAGATTTGGAAGCAATTGAAGCAGCAACAACTGAGTTAAATACAGTTTTCCAGGCGGCATCTCAAGAGATGTACAATGCCAGCCAAGCCGAAGGTGGACAACCAGGATCTGATGCAGGAGCGCAACCAGGACCAGATGCTGGACAACAAGGCGGTAAAGACGACGAAGTAACCGACGTTGATTTCGAAGAAGTGAAATAATTCTTCAATTAGCATATAAGCTTAAAAAGTCCTCAATTAAGAGGACTTTTTTTTTGTATTTTTGAAACTGTTTTGGAATTAATGAGTAACCAAAAACAGGTAGTAGATGTTGTTCATTATATTTCAAAATAAGATTTCAATAAAAAATTATATAAAATGCGAATCAAATATTTCCTTTTCATTATTTCAATCTTCTGTTCATCGTTAGCCACTGCGCAAACAACAGATGTTTTTGGCAATAAAGTACCATCTAAGAAAAAAGTGGTAGCCCCTATCCCAGCGGATTATAATAAAACTGACGCTAAGGGGATGAAACAAGGAAAATGGGAAAAAAGATATACGAGTGGGGCACCTCTCTACACGGCTACATTTAAAGATGACAAACCAGTTAGAGAATACATCAGATATTATCCGAATGGAAAAATGAGTATGCGCATTGTTTACGATGCCGAAGGTGTTAATGGAGAAGCCGAATTATTCGATGATAAAGAAGAATTAGCGTCAAAAGGAAAATTTGTAGGCAAAAGTAAAGAAGGAACCTGGACTTATTATACTGCAAAACAGGTCATCGCTTCCACCGAAGAATTTGTTAACAACAAGAAACATGGCAAGGCCCTTGTGTATTACCCCGATGGTAAAATAGCTGAAACCTATGCTTACAATAAGGGTTTAAAGCATGGCGAATGGAATAAGTTCTTTCAAAGTGGAGCCGTTTTATTAAAAGCTGAGTACATAAATGATTTGTTGGAAGGAAAATACTTATACTATTTCGAAGGTGGTCAATTAGAAATAGATGCTAGCTATAAAAATGATAAAGAAGATGGTAAATGGACTTTTTATTTTGAGGATGGAAAAGTCAATTACATCTTAAAATATAAGGATGGTGTTCTTTTAAATCCGGAAGTCATTGAGGAACGAAAAGCCAAGGAGAAAGCTGAATTCGAGAAAAATAAGCATCTGATTAAAGATCCTGAAAAAATGAAAAACAACCCGGATGAATACATTCGTTAAAACAAACACCATATTACGCCTCACTACTTTCATTTGCCTGATAATTGTGGCCAACACATTTATTGCAAATGCACAAGGCGATGGCTATCTTGTTTCCTTTAGCGATAAAAACCATTCTGAATACAGCCTTGATAAACCCTTAGCTTTTTTATCGGCACGTGCTATTGAGAGGCGCGTTAAACAAAACATTGCAATTACCCAAGAAGACTTACCGGTATCTTCGTACTATACCGATAGTTTAAAGCGTCTTGGTATCTCAGTTAAGCACACCAGCAAATGGTTAAATGCAGCCATTGTTTTTTCTTCTGATCAGGAATTAATGGATACGCTCAGTCGGGTAAGTTTTATTACTTCGCTTGAGAAAACAAAAGCACCAACAACAGCAAGTAGCTCGATTAAGAAAGATCCAATCATTAGTGACGTACTAAAAAGCGAAGCCGTCAATGACTACGGAGCCGCTTGGACGCAAATAAGCACCATCAACGGACATAAGCTACACGAGAAAGATTTAAAAGGAAAAGATATTCATATTGCAGTAATTGATGCTGGCTTTGATTCTGCTGATCAACTACCATCCTTACTCCACCTTTGGGATAATAATCAAATATTGGGTACCAAAGATTTTGTAGACCCTAATTCAAATATCTTTAATGAAAATGACCATGGCATGATGGTTCTATCCATTATGGGTGGCCATATTCCTGGCACTTACATGGGAACGGCACCCGATGCCAGCTATTGGTTAATTCGTTCCGAAGACGCTGGTTCGGAGACTCCCATTGAAGCAGATTATTGGGTTTGCGCTGCCGAATTCGCAGATAGTGCGGGTGTTGATATTATAAACAGTTCGCTAGGATACTATAAGTTTGATGCCCCCTTTAATAGTTATACTTATGCTGACATGATTGGTACAACAAGAGCTTCGCATGCTGCAAGTATTGCCGCTTCTAAAGGAATGCTCGTTGTTGTTAGTGCCGGAAATGAGGGTAGCAGTTCGTGGAAATACATTGGCGCTCCTGCTGATGCTAGTAACATTTTATCCATTGGTGCCATGCAAAGTGATAGCACTAGAGCCAGCTTTTCATCGTACGGTCCCACTTTTGATCAACGCTTAAAACCTGAATTAACAGCTTTAGGTTATAAGACGGCGGTTCAAAGTACCAATGGTGGTATTCGTTTAGGTAATGGTACTTCTTTTTCAGCGCCAGTGGTTGCAGGAATGGCAGCTTGTCTTTGGCAAGCCCTACCTGAATACACTTCAAATGAGATAATGGATATTATTATAGCAAGTTGTCATAATGTGCTTAAGCCAGATTATTCCTTGGGGAATGGTGTACCTGATTTTAATCTGGCATTAAAAACTGATATTCCTTTTATTGAGACACAAGATAAGACATGGCGCGTAAGCCCAAATCCTTTCAAAGGGAAACTAACGATTCAAAACATGAATACATCTGCACTAAACGGGGCAGTACGAGTATCGCTATACGACCTTGTAGGCAAATTAAAAATAAGCAAGGCATACGAAAATAAAAATTGCTTTGAATTAGATCAATTATCGCATCTTCCCTCAGGTTTATACCTATTGCTAATCGAGAATGGTAATGATCGACAGCATTTTAAAGTCATGAAACAATAAGATATGGCTGAACAGTTAACACTTCTGCAATTAAACGAACAGGTAAAAAATAACATTAAGCGTTCCTTTCCGGATACCTACTGGGTTATTGCCGAAATTAGTGAAATAAGAACTGTAAGAAGTGGTCACTGCTATATAGAGCTAATTGAAAAAGACGAAGAATCGGATAACATTGTTGCCAAATCCAGAGCTACAATTTGGGCATTTACTTACCGAATGCTCAAACCGTACTTTGAAACAAGTACAAAACAGCAATTGGAAAGTGGTCTAAAGATTCTAGTTAAGGTTAGTATTGAGTTTCAAGAGGTTTATGGTTTTAGTCTTAACATTAAAGACATTGATCCCTCCTACACACTTGGCGACATTGCTAAAAAGAAGCTGGACATAATTCGTCAACTTGAAGAGGAAGGTGTAATAGACATGAATAAAGAGGTAGAACTTACTGCTCTTCCTCAAAAATTGGCAATTATATCCTCACCCACAGCAGCGGGTTATGAAGACTTTATAAACCAGTTAAACAATAATCCATCTGGTTTTAAAATATATCACCATCTTTTTACGGCGATAATGCAGGGTAACGATGCTGAACAATCGATAATCTCAGCCCTTGAACGAATTTACGAACATGAAGCTACATTTGATGCTGTAATACTAATTCGAGGTGGAGGATCAACAGCTGACCTTATGTGTTTCGACAGTTATGTATTGGCCATTAACATAGCCCAATTTCCTTTACCAATAATTACAGGCATTGGTCACGAGCGTGATGAATCCATTGCCGATTTGGTGGCTCATACCAAACTAAAAACACCAACTGCAGTAGCCGAATTTATTATTGATCGTTTTGAAAATTTCAAGGCTTACCTTGATGATTTGCAAGGGCAAATAATAAATATAACACAACAGCAATTGGCAAGCAGCAAACATCAATTAGAGTTGGCAACAAGCGCTCTTAAACCTTTGGTTTCGAAAATACTTTTGAAACAGAAACGCAAACCTGTTGAAGCCGCTCAACGTTTAAGTTTTTCTGTAAAATCATACTTCGAAACACAACACTCCAATTTTTCTCACATCAAGGAATCCATACTTTACCAGACAAAAAAACAAGTACAAGTAAAAACGCAAAAGTGTGAATTTCAAAAGGCACAACTAAAACTAGAACTTGCTTCGTTTATAAAAAACAAACAACAACAATTGATTTTGGCCGAAAAAACAAATGCCCTTTCATCTCCTGAAAATATTTTAAAGAAAGGCTACAGTATATCTTATAAAAACAACAAGCCTATCAAGGGTAGTAAAGGCTTAGTTATAGGTGACGAGATATACACTCAGCTCAAGGAAGGAAGCTTTATCAGTCGCATTGAAAAATTAAATGACTAAAGAGGGTTAAATAATCAATGCTTTTTATATTTTTAGTTCGTTTTAACAGGGGAATAACACGTATAAATGATATTTAATCCAAATCTATCTAGGTTCTTGGTGCTGGTGATATTAGTATCTAATATTTATTGTAAAAACAGTAGCGCTCAATCTGTCAGCTCAAGCCAGTCGGCGGCACACTACCTCGAACAAATCAACGATTCTACATCTAAGGATAAAATTATTGAGCTATGTAATTTGGCTATCAATGAATTATCTGAAAAAGAATCGGACCCAATCAAATTTCAAACCTACCTGAATACTGGTATCGTATTGTATGAAAATAATTTCTATAATGAGGCAACTGATGTACTTATTTTAGCCACTTCGTACAGAGACGTTATTAACGAAATAGATAAAATAGGCGAAGCATACAATTACCTGGGCTGGATTGCATCCGCTAATAATGAATACGATTCTGCCATTTCATATTTAAACGAAGCTAGTTCATATTATTTAGATTCAGATAAAAAACTTAAACTAGGAAACGCACAGAATAGCATTGGAGCCATGTATTGGTATCAGCGTAATTACTCCAAGGCATTAAGCTCTTTCAATCAGGTATTACAAATTGGTGAAACCATTGATGATTCGGAATTATTAATCAAGGCCCTTACAAACAAGGGCGTCGTACTTAACCAATTGGCGCAATACAACGAGGCATTAATCTGTCTCGAACGGGCTTTAGAACTTAACCAACTTAATAACAATACTAGAAGTAAAGCAAGTTTACTTAACAACTTGGGCAATGTATTGTATTCGCTAAAACAATATGATTCTGCCATTCGTAACTACCGCGAATCACTTAAAATATATAACGCTCTGAACGATGCCAAAGGCATTAGCGATTGTTACAATAATATCGGTGAAGTATTTCTTGAATTGGGCGATGTGCAATCCGCACTCGACAACTACACTATTTCCTTGTCGCATAACAACGATGAAACCGATAGCGCAGACATAGCCGTTGCATATGTGAATATAGGACGAGCTCACCAAACAGGAAAACACTTCAATAAGGCCATTACCTACTTTGAGAAAGCTTTAAAAATACTTGTCAATTTTAACGATCCAGCGCTACAAGCTGAAACCTATCTTCACCTTGGACAAACCGTTTTATCTTATAACGATTATTCTCAAGCCGAGCATTACCTTGAAAAATCAAAAAATCTGGCCATTAAGTATAGTGAAAAAACAATATTGTCACAATGTTATAATAGCTTATCTGATCTGTACAAAAAACAGTATAACTACAAACAGGCCTTACACTATAAAACACTTCATGTCGAAATAAAGGATTCTCTAACTGACGAAAAGGCTATTGCCAATAGCGTTCGTATGGAAGCAGTATATAATTTGCTTCAGAAAGAAGAAACCATTTCAAAGTTGGAGCAAGAAAACATTCATAAATCATTAGATTTAACAAAAGCTGAAAGTACCCGAACCATTTATCTTATAGTAAGCATTGCCTTGCTCATTTTTCTAATAATACTTTTCTTATTGTTCAGATTGAGGCGAAACACTAGTCGTCAATTAAAAGAAAAAAATGAAGAACTAGGTCAATTAAATGCAACTAAAGATAAATTTTTCTCCATTATTGCACATGATTTAAAGAGTCCTTTCAGCTCATTGATGGGCTTTGCTGAAATGCTTGCTTTGCATGCAGAATCAAAAAACAATAAAGAAGTTATCGAATATTCTCAGATAATACACTCTTCGACTAAACGTCTTTTAAGCTTGGTTGAAAACTTATTACAATGGTCACGAACACAACTGGGTACTACAGAATACAATCCTGCTCTTTTAGATATTTCAATCCATACGCATAATATTGTAACTTTACTGCGCTTGAATGCTGAAGAAAAAGACATTGTTATAAGTCCAAAGGTTGAAAAAGAATTGGTGGCCTGGGCTGATCTTAATCTGTTCAGCACTGTTTTACGTAATCTAATAAGCAATGCCATTAAATTCTCAAGGGTGGGTAGTGTAATCTATGTTGCCGCGTCTAAAAAAGGTGAAATGGTGGAAGTCACCATTACAGATTCAGGTGTTGGCATGCGACAGGAAAACCTTGAAAAACTTTTCCAGGTAGATTCAACATTTTCAACCAAAGGAACGTTTAATGAAAAAGGGACTGGCATCGGGCTTGTTCTATGTAAAGAATTTGTTGAAATTAATAAAGGAACCATCTGGGCCGAAAGCGCACTGGAAAAAGGTAGCAAATTTTATTTCACATTACCAATTGACAAAACAGAGTAATAAAACATGACAAACCCCAAATTAACATACAAAGAAGCTGTTGGTGAAATAGAAGACATTCTGCAGCAAATAGAGAATGAAGAGTTAGATGTTGATGAGTTATCATCAAAAGTAAAGCGCGTTAGTGCACTTATTAAAACTTGCAAAGATAAACTTCACAAAACCGAAGTAGAAGTTGAAAAAATATTAAAATCGATTGATGAATAGAAAAGGAGGCTAAGCCTCCTTTTTATTTACTATTTCATTAGAAATTCAAAATCACTATCAGCTTGCACTTCATATGGATCAACTCCATATTTAAAAATTCGCAATGAAAGATCTCCAATATAACCAATCTTACCTTTCTCAAAAGTAAACATACAACCTTCACGTAAACCTACCACAGTTGTTTCCCTGTTAAGCTCTAAAAACTCCATAATACGATCTTCACGCGTCTCACCGCCATGACCTTCAGGATTAGCATCAAGGTAGTGCGGATTAATTTGGAAAGGAATCATGTTTAAAGCATCAAAGCCTAACGGATCAATGATTGGCATATCATTGGTTGTTTTTATAGTTGGGCAAGCGAGATTTGAACCTGCACTCCAACCAATGTATTTAGTGCCGCCAAATACTTTTTTACGAATTGGTTCAGTTAATTTATTATCATGAATCATTCGCAATAATTGCCACGTACTTCCTCCACCAACAACTATAGCTTCCGCTTCTTCTACTGCCTTTACCGGATCATCAAAGCGATGTATTGAAACCACATCGTGCCCCACTTCATTAAAACGACTCTTTACTTTTGCTTCATAGTCGTTAAACGACACAGTTACACCGGCATAAGGAATAAAAAGACAAGTTGTTTTTTCTTTCCCTAAGAAGTCAGAAATATTCTGTTTTGGATAATCCAAATAGGCCTCACCAGCCATGGTTGAGTTACTTATTAACAATAAATTCATCGTACACTTTTTTATTAATTGAGGGTATTAATATAAGTAATAAAGAGGAGGTATAAAATTGAGTGAAGTATATAAACGCAAAAAAGAGCAACCACATTGTGATTGCTCTTTTCTTAAAAAAAGGCGGTGACCTACTCTCCCACTTCTACGCAGTACCATCGGCGCTA
>NZ_JBNGOY010000053.1:0-42746 GCF_050589805.1 Carboxylicivirga fragile
CATTCAGCCTTACTAAAAGAGCTTTTGAAAATTGGTTTTGAGAAAAAAGAAAAAAGTCTACTTTTAACATGTCCTAAAAAAGGGAAGTCGACAATATAAGAATCCAATATCTTCTAAAATATTTTACATTATCTTTGTATTATGTGGAATAAACTAGACCAATTACGAAAGCAATACATAGACTTAAACCTCCATGAGGTAATTGACTATGAGAAATTTGCTATGATTTCGATTGTTTACCATTCCACAAAGATTGAAGGCTGCTCCTTGAGTGAGAGTGATACCAAAGTACTATTAGAAAAAGACATAACGGCTAAAGGCAAACCGCTAAGCGATCATTTAATGGTGAAAGACCATTATCAGGCTTTTCGCTTCGTTAAAGAATCTGCGCAGAAACAACAGAAGATATCCATCGAATTTATTCAAGCCATTGCTGCTCAAGTCATGAAAAACACGGGTGGTGAAGCAAATTCCATGGCAGGCTCCTTTAATACCGCCCATGGCGACTTACGCTTGGCACAGGTTTATGTCGACCAAAAATATTTTCCCGACTATAAAAAGGTTGAATCCTTATTAAGCCAACTCGTTGAAGCAAGCAATAAGAGTTTGAAGGGATTATCCGGCAATGATTGTCTAAAACTAGCTGCTGATGTTCATTACAACTTAGTCAATATTCATCCCTTTGGCGATGGTAATGGCCGTACTTCTCGCCTTCTAATGAATTATATTCAGCTTTTTAATAAAGAACCACTCATAAAAATATTCACTGAAGATAGAGCTGAGTACATTGATGCCTTAAATGAAACCGAGAAACAACAAGATCCAAATATATTTAGAACTTTTATTGCCTCACAGCAGATTAAGTTCTACGTGGCAGAAATTGAAAAATACAAAAAAAAGAATAAAGACTTTACTCTTCTGTTTTAAACAGGGTAAGCATTTCCCTTTTCCCTTTGATTTCATTCGACTCATCCGCCCTGTTATATAGAAAGGAAAATTAGCAATAAATGGTTGTACCGATATGAAATCGATAGTACTTTTTCTAAGTACCGCCATACGTATCAACAAAAAGAAAAAAGATGGCTACCTCACTTTCAATAGCCTCTTGTCGTATTTTAAGAAATTTAATACAGGTGAACTTGAATAAAACCCTTAAGTTCAAATTATTCCATTATAAAATTTGTCATATCAACTAATCTCTAATCAATAATCCGTAATCTTATTATCATCGTCCATTAATCATTAACAATTAATCACTAATCACTCAACTAAACATCGTACATCTAAACATTTCGACATACTTCGACAAGCTCAGTATTCGCTTCGAAAATCGAATCTTCAAATTAGCACATCGCCATCCCAATTCTCGGGACTGTTGTAAACTCCAGCATCAATTAATCCTTAATCTTTTATCGTTAATCCTTAATTCATTATCGTTAATCAATAATCAAGCTAATCCCTAACACCAAGCACCTAACAACCAGCACCTAACTACACATTATAAGTCGTACTCGCCGTATCCCCTCCGCGTCCAGTCCAGTTGGTATGGAAAAACTCACCACGCGGTTTATCTACTCGCTCATAGGTATGTGCTCCAAAATAATCACGTTGCGCTTGTAATAAGTTAGCAGGCAATTGCTCACTTCTGTATCCATCAAAATAACTTAAGGCTGTGGAAATAGCAGGCACAGGTATACCATTTGTTACAGCCGCTGCAATAACTCTTCTCCATCCGGCTTGTGCATTATTAACTGTCTCTATAAAATAAGGATCCAGCAATAAGTTTGTTAACTTAGGCTCCTTATCATAGGCCTCCTTAATTTTACCTAAAAAGGCCGAACGAATAATACAGCCACCTCGCCACATTAGAGCAATACCCCCATAATTCAGATCCCATGCAAATTCATCTGCTGCTGTTTTCATGAGTGCATAGCCCTGGGCATATGAGACAATTTTTGCGGCGTACAAGGCATCCTTAATATCACTAATAAATTGTTTCTTATCGCCTTTAAACTCAAGCTTAGGTCCACTTAATAGCTTTGATGCTTCAACTCGTTCATCCTTTACAGACGATAAACAGCGTGAGAATACAGCTTCGCCAATTAATGTCAAAGGTACTCCAAGGTCTAAGGCCGTAATGCCCGTCCATTTACCAGTACCTTTTTGACCTGCTTTATCTAAAATTTTCTCAACCAGAGGTGAGCCATCCTCATCCTTAAAAGCCATGATGTCGCGAGTAATCTCCGTCAGATAAGAATCCAGTTCCTGCGTATTCCATTCCTTAAATACCTCGTGCATCTCATCAGCCGATAAGCCCAACAAGTCTTTCATGATATGATAAGCTTCAGTGATCAATTGCATATCACCGTATTCAATACCGTTATGTACCATCTTTACGAAATGACCGGCTCCACTTTCACCAACCCAGTCACAACATGGCGTGCCATCTTCCACTTTAGCAGCAATGGCCTGAAAGATTGGTTGAACAAGAGGCCACGCCTGCTTTGATCCTCCTGGCATAATCGAAGGCCCCAATAAAGCACCTTCTTCACCACCTGACACACCAGAACCAACATAAAGTAGACCTTTACTTTCTACCAATTTAACACGTCGTTCAGTATCAGGGTAGTGGGTGTTGCCTCCATCAATTATCACATCACCCTTGTCCAGTAAAGGAACGAGTGCATCAATGGTAGCATCCACTGCTCCACCCGCCTTAATCATCATCATTACTTTTCGTGGTCGTTCCAATGAATCAACCAATTCTTTTAGAGAATGCGTACCCATAATATTTTTTCCCTTTGCGCGGGCGGCCAAAAAATCATCCACCTTTGATGTCGAACGATTAAATACAGAAACTTGAAAACCCTTACTTTCCATGTTTAGCACTAAATTCTCTCCCATTACTGCCAGACCAATCAATCCTATATCTGATAACTTTTGCATGATATATGTAGTTTTTACTTTTTTCTTAAATAATGTGACACTTTGCAATCCAAAGGTAGTTGATACTTTTAAATTGACATAACAATAACCCCAATACAAATGATTATAGGGATCAAGGAATAAGAAGGCCACATAGTTCAAATGGTATAATAAAATGAAACAAGTAGTGTAGCTAAAAGTTTACGTTCACATCTAATTTAATTATTCGAGCTGGAAGCTGAGCCAGGCTAAGCTCGTGGAGGTAAATATTCTTCAATTCAACATATCTCTTTATAGATTTTCGCAATCCTAACACCTAACACCTAACAACAAACACCTAACACCTAACACCTAACAACAAACACCTAATACCTACCAGCTCATCAGTAATCCTTATTCAGTGAACAGTGAGCAATGATCCTCGGTTAAATTCCAACATTCATTAAGCTCCAAATTGAACCATCTCCAAATTAGCAAATTGACTCATTTTCAAACCATCATTCCGATACTAGGAACTGTCGTATGCTCCAGCATCCTAATACCGCGTATGCCTTTGAATGCGTTTTAAACGTTTAATCAAATGGCGTTTTTTATAATACAAAACCAGGGAAGGAATATAGGCCACAAACATACCCAGGGATAAAACCAAGATAGTCAACTTAAGCATACCCAAGTTACACAAGCTAAAACCTAAAATCACAAAGGCGATATTGACACCACCGATAATGAGACTTATTTGCAAATGTGTAAAACCGAGAGCCAACATACGATGGTGGATGTGGTTTTTGTCAGCTGTAAAAGGCGAGTTACCTTGTGATACCCTTAAGAAGAAAACACGGATGGTATCAATCACTGGCACAATTAGTATTGATAAAGCAACAGCAGGAGCACTGTTCATCTGATAAACCTGCTGAGTAACATTAGACTTACTATTAAATTCACTAAAGGTAATTGCAACCACTGCCACCAAGAAACCTAGAATAAGTGAACCTGTATCACCCATAAAAATTTTCTGACGTCTGGAGAAAATATTATAATATGAAAAGGCCAGTAAGCCACCAACTAAAGCGGCCACTAAAACAGGAATATGAAATTGATTATTGATAAAAAACCAGGTTCCAAAGGAGAGCAGACTAATAATACCAGTAATAGCAGCTAAACCATCAATCCCATCAATGAGGTTAAAACCATTAACTATAAAGATGATGCTGAAAATAGTAAACATCACACTCCAAAATGCATTGGGATTAATACCAAAGAAACCATGAAAGTCCGTTAACATCAAACCACCTAATCCAACAATAATAATGGCAGCTAACAACTGACCAGCCAGCTTCACCATTGGTGCCGTAGCTAAAATATCATCTTTAATACCAATGGCAAAAATAATGATGAGTGCAGGTGTTAAAAAAGGGATATGTGGAAACTCAAACCAATCAACAAAAAGTGTATAAGTAAAGATGAAACCTATAAAAATGGCGATTCCTCCCAAGGTAGGAATCTTAATGCGATGTACAGTTCTTTTATTTGGTTCATCAAACAGGTTTTTCATTCGCGCCACCCTTAAGATGGTTGGTATAGAAAGAAATACCAACAAGAATGATAAAAATGAAGCAAACGGAACTAATAGACGAATGGTATAATCGTTCATAAAACTAATTAAATACAAATGCAAAATTACAAAAACACTTTCAAGAAACTATTATCCCGCACACACAATGTACGCAACATCATTAATTTTGTTTGTAATTAAAGTCGATTTTTTAGCAATAGTGAGCAAAGATCCGATGGTTCAAAGGCTTAGTCGAACAGCAACATCATCCTTGAATTGTATATTTCATAATATTAAATAAGCTGCCCTTTCAGGGCGATTACCCCTATTACCATTATTGCCCAAGGCGATGCCTCGAGCTAAAGTGAATTGGGCTTTCAGCCCGGTATTCATTTTAAACACATAGTAGCAAGCTATTTCAACCAGCATTCGCTTCAAGTTGCACACTTCCTCTCCTTCAGGAAGGATTGAGGTGAGGTATTACGTCACAAATTGGTAATATCCATCTAACAATATTTGCCCTGAAAGGGCTAATTAATTCAAGCCCATGCTACGCATGGGTATACCTCACGCACTTGATCCTGCGCCCTGAAAGGGAAGATAACCAAAACGAAGAGCCTAATTAATATATTTCATTATCACAACCCCAATCGGCATAATACGATCTAAACTGCCCTTTCAGGGCGTTTTCCCACATTATATTATTGTCCAAGGCGATACCTTGGGCTGAAGTCAATTGGGCTTTCAGCCCGTTTTTCCATTTTAAACGCTTAGCATTAAACCATTTCAACCAACTTTCTACCCCAAGTTGCACACTTCCACTCCTTCAGGAGAGGATCGAGGTGAGGTATTAGGACATACAATACCCATCCCCATCCAAACGTTTGCTAGACCTAGAAATTCAAAATCGTTAAATAATACTTCATATAACTAAAGAAATAGCTATTTTTGAATGTTATCAATTCGTTTATGTAGGCTAATTGAAATATGAATTATTACATTTTTCAACAAACAGCTCACCTACAACACATTATTTAAGCAAAGAAATGAATAAATATAAATACATGAATCGCTTTCATTGCAAGACTATCTTAGGGCAAATCCGACGTTTTAGTTTTATGCTTCTGTTATTACTAAGTTTTTATAGCTGCATTCCGCAAAAGGAGATTGTTCTTCTTCAAGATATGGAGGGTGATAAGAACTATAAAAATCCTTTTGATGAACTTGAAAGCATCACCGATAAATACATCTTACAAGCCAACGATTATTTATTCATTAATGTAACCACACCGGATCCGAAAATCTCAGAGTTCTTTAATCAAACTAGATCTGGAACGGCAAACACACAACAGAATCAAAACTTTTTCTATTACCAGATTGATGACCAGATGAACATTGATTTCCCCTATGTTGGTGATATCAACCTGAAAGGATGTAATGTTAAGATGGGAAAAGCAAAGGTACAAGAGGCACTAAAGCCCTACTTAAAAGAATATAACCTCACCTTCAAGTTAGCATCGAACACTTTCACAGCCTTGGGCGAATTCAGGAGCCAGGGGGTGATTAATATGAACAAAGAGCAGGTCACCATATTTGAGGCCGTTGCCCTGGCTGGAGGCACAACACCATTCGGAAAGATCAAACAACTTAGTATTATGCGGCAAACAGAGAATGGCGCGGTTACTCACATAGTTGATCTAACAGATAAAAACCTGATCAACTCGGAGTATTATTACATCTATCCGAACGACATGTTGTATGTACGCCCAATGAAAGCGAAACAATTTGGCATTGGCGAATCATTTTCCTTAGGCATGCTTAGTGCTGCGCTAGCCTTATACCTAACCTTATCTACGCTTATTAAATAATCATAAGAATGCCTTCAACTACCAATCAATCTACCAATATTCAAGGTTCATTCTTCAACATTGATCCCAAACGGTTTCTGCATGATTTATTGCGTTACTGGTGGATCTTTGCCATTACCTTGCCAATTAGTATTCTTAGCGTGTATATGATGCACAGGTATATCGTACCTGTTTACGGTGCCTCCATTTCATTATTACTTGAAGAGCGTGGAGAAAAGGGGACGCAAACCAATATGATGGAAGGTTTTGGTTTGACGCCCGGGCAACAGAATGTAGAAAACCAAATGGCCATCCTAACATCCTGGGACATTGTACAACGCACCATCGACCAACTGGATTTTCACGTCTCCTACTTTATTAGCGGGCATCTTAAAGAAACCGAGATTTACGACAATCCGAGTTATTGGGTCGAATTTGATTCGATTCACCCACAGCTATTAAACACACCCATTAACATCACCTACATCAGTAAAGATGAATATAAATTAAGTGTTAATACCGAAACAGCCAGTACCTATATTTATAAAAATAAAAGACGAGGTCCCAAAGTTTCTAATTTAGCTTTTGAACAAGTTTATAAATTTGGCGAGAAGGTTACTACAGCCTGGGCTTCTTTTACCATTACTAATCGATATAATTCATTTAATAGTGATCAGGAATTATATTTCCTTTTTAATCATCCCGGTAGCATAGCGGCTACTTACAAAAGTAAATTACGTGCCTATCGCACCAACGAAACATCCTCCATCGTTAGAGTTTCTTTAAGTGGAACTAACCGAGCTAAAAACATTACCTTTCTTAATAAACTGGCTGAAGTATTTATTGCTAATAACCTGGCTCAGAAGAACCAAATTGCTACCAACACCATTAAATTTATTGAAGAGCAATTAACGGTTATATCTGACACCTTACACACAACGGGCTCGCAACTTAGTCAATTTCGAACCAACAACCGCATACAAAGTGTCTCAGCTAAAGCAGATTACTTATTTACAGGCTTGCAGGACATGGAGCAGCAGCTGGCTCAACACGAAATTACGCGTCGCTACTTTCTTTATTTAAAAGAATACTTCAGTCAAGACTTAAGTGCCAACGAAGTAATTGCCCCGGCCCTATACCAAACCGATAACGGTTTACTCAATGATCAGATCAGGCAAATAATGGAATTGAACAGCCAAAGAATGGGGCTGCGCGAATCATATAGCGAAGTACTAAATCCAGCCAATAAGGATCTTGAAAATCAGATCAGTATTGCAACCATGACCCTTCTTAAAACAATTAATAGCCAACTCGAAATAATTGACCGCACAGTGCAACGCATCAATGAAAACAAGGCAGATAGGGAACAGGAACTTTATCAACTTCCTGAAACTGAGCGACGCTTATTGGGCATAGAACGTAAGTTTGAATTAAGTAACGAAGTATATACCTTTCTGCTTCGCAAGCGATCAGAATCACAGATTCAAAAGGCCTCTAACACACCCGACCATCAAGTACTTGAAGCAGCTAAACACAATGGTCAAATATCACCTAATGCAGCTGGAGATCGAAAAAAAGCTTTCTTAGTTGGGCTTATTCTACCATTGGCTTTTATTGGACTTCGTCAAATTTTAAACAACAAAATAATAGATCACGAAGACGTTGAACAAATTACATCATTACCAATTCTAGGTCAGATCCTTCATAATACAAAGGAAGAAAGCAATGTAGTGCGTCATCATCCTAAATCAGTCATCACCGAAACTTTCCGTCGTGTGAGAACGCGCCTTGATTTTATGAATGAAGGAAAAGCCTGCCCTGTTATTGGAGTAACCTCATCCATGCCTGGTGAAGGAAAAACCTTTTGTGCGATGAATATGGCGGCTGCCCTGGCAATAAGCGGCAAACGAACTGTACTTTTGGGCTTTGACTTACGTAAACCTGGTTTGAATAAATTAATTGAAAGCAATGGTCAAATGGGAATTTCCAACTACCTCATTGGGCAAGCTGAATATGATGAAATTAAAATGATGTCGGGTCAGGAAAATCTTACCATTATACCCACAGGAGACATCCCCCCTAACCCATCAGAGCTCGTAAGCTCAGAAAAAACAAAAGAATTAATCAACAAGCTGAAAGAAGAGTTCGATACCATCATATTAGATACCCCACCTATGGGTATAGTATCTGACCCTTATTTACTGGCTCGCCACACCGACACTTTAGTTTTCTTGGTGCGTCAAAATCATACCATAAAAAAGATACTCGGTCACACCTTGAAAAACATACAAGACGAAGGCATAACAAATGTTGGCATTCTTCTAAACGATGTAAACGTGAAGAAAGGTAGATACGCCTACTCCTATAACTATGGTTACGGCTATGGATATAGATATGGACAAGGGTATTATGAGGATTAAAATAATTATTGATTAAGGATTAGAGATTAAGGATTAAGGAGCGGCTCTTTCTATGCGTTTGGCAAAAGAGCCGCTCCTTTGTGTTGTAACACAAATAAATATTGAGTAAATTGATTGTTTCTTATAACGATACAACATGGTAAGAATACACACTAAAAGCATTGCACTTATAATGCTTATTATTTTTGTTGCTTGCTCAATCACAAAGAAAAATACAAGTTCTAGCAGAATACTTACAACTGAGGTTGCCAAGACCTATTACGTTGCACCTTACAAAGTAAATTGCACAGGTGTTAGTGAACAAAGCTGTTTACTAGTAAAACACAACATTGATGCAAAATGGAACTTTTTCTACGATAATATCGATGGATTTAGTCACCAAGCGGGCTATACCTACATACTAAAAGTAAAAGAATCTCCTATGGACAACCCTCCTGCCGATGCTTCCAACATCAGATACGAATTGATGGAAATAAAAGATCAACGAAAAGTAAGGCAAGATTTAATTAGCATCTACGATATCTGGGGTATTGTAGCTCTCAATGGCCAATCCACCAGACCAAGTAAGGTATTTCAATCAATAGAAATCAATACGCAAAAACTAAAAATAATGGGTGAAGCCGGTTGCAATTCATACAGTGCTCAATTAAAAGCTGAAGATGGCAGCAATAAGTTTAGCATTTCGCAACTTACCATTACCAACAAGCAATGTGACTTTAGTAAAATTGAAGAAGAATTCTTAGAAGCCCTTCAACGAACAGAAACGTTCTATCGATTCAATAACACTCTACTCCTACTGGCCAATAATCAAATATTGATCGAAGCCAGAAGAATGGATTAATAGTAACTTTAAAAAATTAAGGATGCAATCTCTATTAGCAATTTGCAAATAGAGATCGCATTATTATTATCGTTCCTTACATAATCCAAGGATAACTTATACTTTATTCTCTCCCCGATAGTCCCGATAGCTATCGGGATCGGGATCGGGATCGGGGCTTTAATTCTTCATCTTTAATTACTAATCATTAAACATCCTATCCCGATACCCGGGACTGTTATAAGCTCCAGCATCCTAAAAAACTCTACGGAAACTTAGGAAACTGCTGAAAATCAGGATCTCTTTTTTCTAAAAAGGCATTACGTCCTTCTTGAGCTTCTTCCATCAGATAGAACATTAAGGTAGCATCACCAGCCATTTCCATTATACCTGTTTGTCCATCCAATTCAGCGTTTAATCCACGTTTAATCATACGAAGTGCCATAGGGCTGCGCTGCATCATCGTTTTACACCATTCAATAGTTGTAGCTTCTAACTCATCAAATGGAACAACCGTATTAACCAAGCCCATATCTTCGGCCTCTTTTGCAGAGTATTGCTTACATAAGAACCAAATCTCACGCGCTTTTTTCTGGCCAACGTGACGCGCCAAATAAGACGAACCAAATCCGCCATCGAAACTACCAACTTTAGGACCACTTTGGCCAAATATGGCATTTTCTGAAGCAACTGTTAAATCACATACCACATGTAATACATGGCCTCCTCCAATGGCATAACCATTCACCATAGCCACAACAGGTTTAGGCATGGAACGAATGCGTTTGTGTAAATCCAGAACATTAAGGCGAGGTATACCATCATCATCGATATAACCACCATGTCCCTTTACATTTTGATCTCCACCTGAACAGAAAGCTTTATCACCAGCCCCTGTAAGCACTATCACACCCACATCCTGACGCTCACGACAAACATCAAATGCCTCAATTAATTCATTAACAGTCTTCGGTCGAAAAGCATTGTATACCTTTGGTCGATTAATGGTAATTTTTGCTATTCCTTCTGCAAATTCAAATTTAATATCTTCGTACTCCTTTACTGAAGTCCATTGTAATTGGCTCATAATTCTTCTTTTAAACGTTTAAAATAAGATTTCAGCACACCCGCATTATCTTTGCCAGGTGTTTTTACTTCTAATATAATGGCTTTATCACTTTCTGCAAAAAGGCTATCTAAACCTACATTTAATTGCTCCTCATCCTCGGCACATAAATAATCCAAGCCGTACATCTCAGCCAAAGGTTTGACGTTTAACTGATGTTTTGCTTCAAAATAAGTCTCTAACTCATCGGTATCAGATGGCCCGGGAATAAAGCGGAATATTCCACCTCCCCCATTATTCACTACTAATATTCGCAAATTTGGTTTAAGGTAATTGTTCCATAAACCATTACTATCGTATAAAAAGGATAAATCTCCTGTCACCAATAAAGTAGGCTTTTCACTTATATAAGCAGCGCCAACGGCCGTACTGGTGCTTCCATCAATGCCACTGGTACCACGGTTACAATAGGACTCAAGCTGATGAAAACTTTCAAATAACTGCGCATAACGAATAGCAGAACTATTTCCCCACTGTAATTGCCAGTTATGAGGCAATTTCTGTTTTAGGCAGTCAAACACTTTTAAGTCACTCCATTTAACTTTTGACAAGTATTCGGCATGATGCTTCTCAGACCTTTCAGCTCGTGATAACCATGTTATTTTATATCTGCTCTTAACACTTTCTATGCTCGGCAATAATTGCTCAAAAAATTGTGCTGGCTCGGCTTCAATAGAGGTAGATAGTTGCTTGTAGGTATCCAAATGACGATTAACCCCACTCAAGTGCCAATGGTATTTGGCTGGGTACGATCTTAAGAAAGTCTTCACCATTTTCGAAACAACAGCCCCATCCATGGTTATGAGCAACTTAGGCTTATAAAAATGAACTTCCTCTTCGGTAATTGTAGACATCACCTTATCAATACCAGCAACAAACTGATCTCCGCTGACATTTGATATTGTTTCGCTAAGCACAACTACCTGCTCCATCTCTGCCAATTGATTAAGCACCTTATTTAATGCTTCATTAGGCGTTTGTAAACCAGCTATTATTAAAATGGCATCACTCTTATTCCAGGTCGTACTTAATTCAGCAATGGCGGTTTCTGGCAGATGGTATTCACTTGCCACTTGTTGAATTAACTTGCCTTCCGATTTTGGATGAACCGTTTTTCCATATAATGGTTCGCGTAGAGGTAGATTAATATGCACCGGTCCTGCTTTAGGATGTTGGCAATGATAAAAAGCTTCACTAACCAATCGGTTTACATACCAACTATTCTCTTCCAGATAAGAGGGTAAATTACAAGAATACTTAACCACATTATCCAGTGCTCCTATTTGTCGAATGGTCTGCCCATCACCTTGATCGATCCATTCCATGGGACGATCGGCACTAATAACCACCAAGGGAATTTGCTGATAATAAGCCTCTGCCAGTGCTGGTGCATAATTCAACAGTGCGGAACCACTGGTACATACCAATGCAACAGGTCGTTTGGTTTGCTGAGCAATGCCCAAGGCAAAAAAACCAGCGCTACGCTCATCAACTATACTGAAACAATTAAATTCGGGTTGAGCAGCAAAGGTAATGGTTAAAGGCGCATTTCGCGATCCTGGCGAAATAACTACTTCCCTTAAACCCTCAGCCAAACAAATATCTACTAAAGTCTTAACAACTCTTTTTTCTGAAACTGCTTTACTCATAAGTCTGCAAATTTCTCATATTTTTCATAACAGACAATAGCGTTTGCGCTTTCAATTCAGTCTCATCCCATTCTTTTTGTAACTCACTGCCCTTTGTAAGTCCTCCACCTACATATAACACAGCACTTTCCTTAAATAATTTGAGACAACGAATATTTACAAAAAAAGCAAACTCATCATAATTTATTGGGCCTAAAAAACCGGAATAATACTCCCTATCGTAATTTTCGCATTCGCTTATTAATAGCTTAGCTTTTTCTTTAGGCATACCACAAACCGCTGGAGTTGGATGTAATTGATAAAGCAAATCAGAAGTATTAGTTTTCAATTGTTCTTTGGCAAAAGAAAAATCTGTTCTTAAATGTTGTACCTGACCAGCTTTCATCGAATAAGGCCCCTCTTCACGATATGACTCAATGCCAATATTCTTCAGCTTATCTTTCATGTAGTCTGTCACTAAGGCTTGCTCTTTAAGCTCCTTCTCACCCCATTCCAGCTCATCGCTATTTGGTAAAGTTCCGGCTAAAGAAACTGTTTGTAGTTGCCCACCTTCTTGTTTCAACAAAAGTTCGGGTCCCGCCCCTATCCAAAGTCCCGAAATAGGGGAATTGATAACATACACAAAAGCATGTGGATACATCTCACAAAGGGATTCGAATAAGGGAATTATACTGGATGAAGAAAGACCGTCTTCTTTTTTCAATCGAGATAGTATTACCTTATCAAGAGTTCCCTCGGATAAAGCCTCATACATCTTTTTAAATTGATCGGAGTAGCTATCAAAATCCTGCTCAGAAAGCTTACCACCAGACTCCTGAATTGTTAAAAGCCTTTTAATCTCCGAATCAAATCGTTTCAATAACACCGACGAATAAACTTCTTCAAAAACACTATCAATGAAGAAGCACTTCCCCTTTGATTTTGCAAAGGGATTAAACACAAAACCCTTCTGATTTAAATCACTATCACAAATCCCGTTCACCAACACCCTACTCTTTCCCAAAAGAATTTTTGATTCTTTCTGAAAAGGCAAACGATAAAGAACGACTGAATCGCAGTGATCCTTTATTTTCTGTATATTGATTGTCTTTATTTTCTCGTCTTTCACTTTCCTTCTTTCTTAAAACAAAGATAACAATTCTACCTCTTCGGGCATACCTTTCTACGCCTGCTTTTAACAATTAACACCTACAAAAAAAATCAATCCATCTACACAAAAAGCTCTTTTTACCTGACGAATGAAACCTTTTTGATGATAAACAGGTAAAAAGCATACACCCAAATACGTTATTATGAATTTTACACAACAAAATTCAAACTGGATTAATTGTAGTAAATACAATTTACTGCTATTAATTGTTGTTTTTAATTGCTTCTTACCAAGCTTTGCCGAAGAAACTGGTGGTGATTGTATCAACTGCTTTACTACCGAGCTTATATCTATGGAGCAAGTTGATGAATGCATTACAATTGAATTGGAAGTCAATGCATCCAATTGCAACTATGCCCTATCGCACTTTACAGCCGAAATACCATGTGGAACAGTGAGTGAGGCTTCAAACAGTGGTAACTGGCTTATGGAACTAAATAGTACTGATCCCACTACAGGAATACAAGGTATAAAAGTGGATGACATTGCAAATTTCGGAGAAAATGGAGCTACGGGAAGTTTCAGATTGACATATACCATTTGCTCAGATAACGCTGATTGCATAAGACTGATTAAGAATGAAGATTTCCGTGTAGCTTATAAAGCAGCCACATGCGTATTTATTGATACCATTGAAATAGACAATAGTAATCTAGAGGCTCAGATAGAGAGTTTTAACCCTACTTGTTATGGCTCAAATGATGGGCACATCAATGTAACGATCACTGAGGGTACACCACCGTACAACTTTCTTTGGAACACAGGAGACACCACTGAAGATCTTGATAAGCTAAACGCTGGTTCTTACGAAGTAACAATAAATGATGCGGCAGGTAAAAGCATCAATCTATCAAGCGAATTAATCCAAGCACCTGAAATAATTACAAATTCTACCATTACACATACCAACTGTAATGCCAATGATGGTGCAATACAGACTATAACCGAAGGAGGCACTCCACCATACAGCTATGAGTGGAATAATGGCGCTACCACGAAAGACATTGATCAACTGGGAAGTGGCACCTATTCATTAATTGTTACGGATTCGAAAGATTGTTCAAAGACTTATAATTATTCACTCAAAAAATTAACTTCCTTACGTGCAACAGTATCAACTGACGTACTAAAGTGCTACGAAAATGGATTTGGTGAATTGACGGTTAATGCTACTGGAGGTACCGAACCTTATACCTATTTATGGGCAAATGGAGATACAAGCAATACAAGTAAAAATCTGGATAGTGGTTCTCACAAAGTTCTAATCCGAGATGCCATGGGTTGTGAAATAGAAAAATATGGGTACGTCATTTTAGAACGACTATCTGTTACCACAAGTACTATTCAACCTGTTTGCAATGGCGAATCTACCGGCTCTTCAACACTAAGCATTAGTGAAGGAACAGAACCCTATGAAGTAAAATGGAGCACTGGAGATACGACACTAACTATTGAAAACCTAAATGCTGGCTGGTATTATGCAGAGGTAAGGGATTCAATGGGATGCAGCTTCCGCAAGTATGTACAAATTAAAGAACCAAATGAAATAAAACTACAGGCCATCTTCAACCGAAGCTCATGTAACGAAGCAGATTCGATAATTAAAATAAACCTCTCTGCATCAGGAGGAACAAGCCCTTACACTTATTATTACAATCAGATAGAAACAGAAAATAATCTACAAGTTGATAAAGAAGGCTATTACACCTTTTCTGTCGTTGATATTAATGGCTGCGAAAAGACTGACAGCATACTCGTCACTCGAAATAAAGCAGAATTAGAGAGTAACATAACCGTAACCCAGCCCAGCTGTCAACAATCGGAGTTTGGCACTGTTTACGTCACTATCTCCTCAGGTACTGCTCCCTATATCTATTATTGGTCAGACGGTGTAACAAGTGCCAATCGCACTGACTTAACACCAGGTACCTATACGCTCGAAATAACAGATAGTAAAAACTGTTCGGCTACACATGAAGTTAACATTAATGAAATTTTACTTCCATCGCTTAAACTTACTATGCAAGATGCGACCATCCTTTGTAGTTCGTTTAATAATATTCTAAATGCGGAAACAATTAACGTAGTAAATACGGAGTGGTTGGTGGAAAGTACGAACAATGATTGGGCCTTTGAGGAAACAAATATTGACTATGCCCTCTTTTCATCTGGAAGTAACCAGGCGACCTTTATAGCCAAAGGTATTAGTTCGGATGGATGTACAGTAATTGATACACTTACAACTGCATGTAGTGAAGATGATATTAAAGAGCCTATTGATCCGGATGATCCCAAAGATGATTGCGAAATCTGTTATACATGGGAGAATCTTTATATAAGCTCATTAGATAATGAATGTTTTAAATATGAAGCTGTTATCAAAACAGATGGTTCGTGCCGATACGACTTGTCGCACCTTACCGTTCAAATTGAAGAAGGTAATATGTCTGATATTTATAATTCTAAAGGCTGGAAAACTGAACAAAATTCTAAAGATCCAACCACAGGCATTTATGGTTTTAAACTTGACGACATTGCTAACTTCGGCAAAAAAGACAAAAATCAATTTGAACTCAGCTTTACAATTTGCAATAGTAACGAAGCTCAGACATCATTTGTTGTAGCTTACAAGGCAGCCCAATGCGTGTCATATGATACTATCTATTTTGATGCTAATATTGCAGAGCTGCCTGAAATAAATAGCTTTCCAAATCCTTTTACGGACATGGCTCAAATTGAATTCACCCCTACCGATAATGAACATGTGGAACTGAACATCTATGACATTCAGGGTAACCTAATGGAACAACTTTTTAAAGGCGAAGTGCAGAAAGATGTAAAATATCAATTTAACTTCAAGCCTGACAATTCATCTTCTAATATTTTCTTTTATCACCTGATCTATAGTGATGAAATAAAACAAGGAAAACTACTACAAATAAGATAACAAGCAAACAACATACTTGAATTAAAGAGCTACTGATGGTAGCTCTTTTTTTGTTATTATTGTTTATTAGAAAAAATACTTCTACCTTGAATACACCTTTAATAAACAAAAACAACTTTAATTTAATCTAAACACATGTACAAAATTACAAGTATTGCATTGCTGTTAATTGCCTTCTACAATAGCAATTTCGCTCAGGTGGATGTTAATTACCAACTACCTTCTCAAGAAATCTTAGAACTGGCCGATGTTCCATTACCTCCCTCTACCTCAACTAACAATGACGCCTCCATTATTATATTGATGTATCGTAATCAATACAAAAGCATTGGAGAATTATCGGAAAAAGAAATGAAGCTGGCTGGTATTCGTACCAATCCTAATACAAACATGTCGTCGAGAACAAGGTTTGTAAACAACTTTAAAGTTTTAAAAAATGGTGAAACTGAACCTGCACAAGTAAAAGGCTTACCAGAAAACCCACGAATTGCTAACATTAGTTGGTCGCCCGATCAAAGCAAATTGGCTTTTACAAATACCACCCTTGCTGGAACTGAGCTTTGGATGATTGAGCTGGCTACTCTAAAAGCTAAAAAGCTAACATCTGATATCATCAATGGCAATTTAAGAGGTACACCTTTCACTTGGCTTAAGGATAATTCGGGTCTGATTGCTAAAACCCTCCCAGAGAATCGCAAGCCATTAATTGATAAAAGCACAGCGATTCCAACTGGTCCGGTTGTATCTGTTAATGAGGGCAAAAAAGCCCAAAACAGAACTTATCAAGATTTATTGAAAGATAAGACGGATGAAACTAACTTCACATTACTGGCTCAATCAGAGTTAAACATCATCGGACTTGATGGCTCTTCTACACTTTGGGCTCCCAAAGCTATTTATCGAAATATAAACTTTTCACCTGATGGAAATTACGCAATTGTAGGTATTACAAAACAACCTTATTCTTATCTGGTACCTTATACTCGTTTTACAACAGAATATGTATTAATGAATAAGAAGGGTGAAAAAGTAAAAACATTAGTTGATATTCCCTTAATCGAAGATCTACCTCAAGGATTTATGGCAGAAAGAACAGGGCGTAGAGATTTCGGCTGGCGAAATGACAAACCAGCAACTCTATATTTTGCTGAAGTTCTTGACAATGGAGATCCTGAAGTAAAAGTTGATTATCGCGATGAAGTTTTTGAATGGCCAGCGCCATTTACTGGTGAGCCACGTTCTATCCTAAAAGTTATCAATCGCTTTAGTGGTATTATCTGGGGCGATGACAATAAGGCAATAGCCTATGATTACTGGTGGAACACACGTAATGTAAAGACTTACCTGTTTAATCCTTCAAATGCAGATCAGAAACCTGAAATTCTATTTGACAGAAATTACCAGGATAAGTATGCTGATCCGGGTTCGTTTGTTACGGCTAAAAATTCCCTTAACAGACATGTATTGGTCATAGACAAAAACTATGTTTACCTTGAAGGTGATGGCTATTCTGCGGAAGGTCAAAAGCCGTTCATCGATAAAATGAATCTGAAAACAAAAGCTAAGAACCGCTTATTTCAGGCTGATAATACCGATAAGTTAGAAACAATATCCAAAGTAATTGATGTTAAGAAAGGGAAGATTATTACAAGAATTCAATCTCCAACGGATTACCCTAACTACTACCTACGCAACATTAAATCAAGGAAAGCACCGCAGGCTATTACCAACTTCGAGAATCCATTTAAAAGCATTGCTGGCATTCACAAAGAAATGGTTAACTATAAACGTGAAGATGGTCTTGACCTAAATGGCACTTTATACCTACCGGCTGATTACGATTTTGAAAAGAAGGAAAAGTTGCCACTCATTATGTGGGCCTATCCTTATGAGTTCAAAGACAAAAAAAGTGCTTCACAAGTAACAAGCTCTGCCAATGAATTTATTTACCCTTGGTATGGTTCACCAGTATTTTGGGTCATGAAGGGATATGCCGTATTGGATGATGCAGCCTTCCCAATTGTTGGAGAAGGTGAAACTGAACCAAACGATAGTTTTATTCCTCAATTGGTCGGTAATGCAAAGGCTGCCATCGACTATTTGGATGAGCAAGGTTACATTGATAGAAACAGAGTTGCTGTTGGCGGGCATTCATACGGCGCATTCATGACAGCTAATCTTCTTTCTCACTCCGATTTATTTGCTGCAGGTATTGCACGTAGTGGTGCTTATAACAGAACGCTTACACCGTTTGGATTTCAAAGTGAAGAACGTAATTATTGGGAAGCACCCGGCATTTACAATACCATGTCTCCATTTATGAACGCTGAGAAGATGAAACATCCTTTGTTATTAATTCATGGAATTGAGGATAATAACTCAGGTACCTACCCAATGCAAAGTGAGCGTTATTTTAACGCTTTAAAAGGCCTTGGTGCAACGGTAAGGTTAGTGATGCTACCATCAGAAAGCCATGGTTACAGAGCGCGCGAATCAGTTCTTCATATGTTATGGGAGCAAGATCAATGGCTTGAAAAATACGTTAAAAATAAAAAGTAGAGCAAAACTCATCGGGTGACTCACAATGTTTTTTAAAAGTCATCCGATGAGTAATACCGACAAATCTCATCCTAAAATAATCATAACATGCCACTATCAACACAACTTGAGGAGCTTCATTATAAAAACTTGAAAAATCACCAATATGAATTAGCCATCCTTCCATGGGGAGCCACCGAAGCTCACAACTTTCATCTGCCTTATGGAACGGATAATTTTCAAGCAAATGTGATTGTTAAACAATCGGCACAAATAGCCAACGACAAAGGAGCTTCAGTACTTGTATTACCACCTATTCCATATGGTGTCAATACCGGACAAACAGATATACCATACGTTATCAACATGATGCCTTCTACCCAAGCAGCTATTATTAAAGATGTAGCACAATCTCTGTTTAAGCATGGTGTTAAAAAACTCTTACTCTTCAACGGTCACGGAGGAAACGATTTTAAATCGATCACCAGAGAGGTGGGACACTCATTTCCTGATCAATTAATCTGTACTTGCAATTGGTTTGAAGCGCTTAACCACAAAAACTACTTTGATCACGCGGGGCAACATGCCGACGAAATGGAGACTAGTTTAATGATGTATCTCTATCCTGAATTGGTACTTCCTTTGAGCGAAGCGGGTAATGGTCAGCATAAAAAATTCAGAGTGCATGCTTTAAATGAGTCGTGGGCTTGGGCCGAACGCGAATGGACCAAAGTAAGCAACGATACTGGCATTGGAAACCCTCACTATGCGAGCGCTGAGAAAGGCGAAAAGTATTTCAACGATGTTTGTCAGCTTATGAGCAACTTCTTTATTGAATTGGCCAATACCGCCAAAGATGATTTTTATAAATATTAAGAACTATTTAAATACGGCCATTACTGGTCGATGATCACTTCCCTTCTTCAAGAAATCTTTTTGACAAGCGGAAGGTTTAATGGTTGTGCTACTTTGATGATTATCAAACAACTCATTGGTAATTAGTATATGATCGATGTGACTAGGCCAGCCCGGGTAAGAGAAATTGGCACTTGATCCCAAAGCGATTTCGATGTCAGCAAAACGATAATTATTTGCATCTTCAACAAAGTTCCAAAAAACATTGTCATAAGAATAAACATCGCTTATATCATCATTCAGATCTCCTAAAACAATTACTCGCTCATCGTTTAAATTAGTATCAATATAATCTCTCAACTGCTCAGAAGCATCCCTTCTTCGGCCTTCATTTTCGTACCCACTACAACACTTCAGGTGATTATTAATTAAAAAAACCTCCAAACCAGATCCATGATGTTTTACTTTAATTTTAAATGGAGAACGAGGAAAAGCATACCAATCATCTAAAATAGCCTCGGTTTCTTCCTCGACTACTTCAATTTCTGAAGTCTTATACAAATATGCCAAAGAAAGCGACCCGGAAGATTCTGGCGTAAATACACTTTCCCATCCTGGAAGCTCATCAGCTAAGCGTGAAACCCAATATTCACTTCCCATTTCTTGTAAGGCAATAACATCCGCATCTAATTGCCCTATTAAACTTGCAATATAAGGCAGCCGTTCTGACATTTTATAGTCATGATAGTTACTATTTCTAAACTGCTCAATATTGAAAGTAACGACCTCTAATGCAGAAGAACTAGTAGCAGGCACGCATCCACTAAAATCATATTTCCAGTTTACTGCTTGCTCATCTTCTTTTTCACAAGAGGTGAATATCAAACAAAGAGCCGTAAAAATCGAAATGTAAATTTGCTGCTTCATACTACCTTATAATATCATTAGACCTATTGGTCGCAAATATTAAACAATTATCACACAAATCAAACTATATAGAGCACTTTACTCTTCTGCTTCAAAATATAATTTGTAAAATTTAAGGCCACGATCGCCATCAAATCCTTTCTCAATGTATTGTCTCTTACCATGCACATAAACATGGAAATTCTTATCGAGTTTCAATACCGATTTAAAATGTTTCTTCTCGGTACGAACCGCATCCTTTGAAATATCGAATGAATCTTGAAGTGGCATATTCTTATCCGATTCAAAAAAGCTTTTATATTCTTGAAAGGCATCCACAACATCGGGTTGACGAATTACTTCCTTCTCAAAATCTTTTTCATCAAAGTTGGCATTCTTATTAAAGTACTCAATGGAGCGATTAAGCATGTCCACCTGATCGGGGCGTGCCACATCATTATCTTCATTAAAAACCTCACCAACAAAACCTTTACATAATTGCAGGTAATTATTTGTGAAATAATAATTATCCTCACGAGGGCGTAATCCTAGGAAATCCTGAAACCAAAATTGCGCTTCGTTACCCTTATTAATATTATCAACGGAGCAAATCTTAAATCCTAACTCTTTCTCCGTATTGAATATTAAACAGCCCTTATCCAGTTTTTTAATATTAATACCTTCCTGTGCTCCCAATTCAAAATTCTGATTACGCATCATTACTTTCAGGAAAGTATCCTTATTCTCCGATTTAAATATACCGAGAGCATCTACTACTTCACCATCCACAACTATATTACTGAACGACACCTGATAAAACTCTCCACCCTTTATTTTTGGATGATTCGATTGTTCAAACAAATGATTGGCAATACTTAAGGAAGCATCAAAAAAACTAGACGGATTTTCAAATACTTGCCCAACTATAGGGAACATGGTATTATTTTCAAGGCCTTCTTCATGATGAAAATTAAAATAGGCTTCCGTCTTGAAAGGTTTGAAAAAATATTGTTTTAATACCTCAGTAATCATTTCTTCGTCCTGAAGTAGAACTTCGGATTTTGATAACTTCAACTCTTCACCTTCGGCACGACAACCAATCTGGTGAACTACTATGTTATTTATGCTGCTTTGTGTAAAATCAATCATTGCAGAATGCATTTTTAATATTCACGGCAAATATACATCAATCCAATAAATTGTTGCATAAAAAAGCAGTTGTTAAAACAACTGCTTTTTTAATACCTTAATACAGAAGAATCAATTCACCCTACAGTTGGTAGCATACCACGATACAGAATGCTTTGAACCATCGATCAATTGTTTTAAAATTTTACGATCATCCCAATTGCTTTCGAACGAACAGGATTGATCAAGAGCTCTTGAAAGCAAGAGCCATTCATCAACCACATTCTGCGAAAGTTTACCCTCAAATTCTTTCAATACTTTAAGGCAACACTTGTCAACAATGTGAATTTTCATCTCTTCGCGTTGTAACGAAGCTCGCGTTGTATAAACATGTTCATCAATTTTGATAAATTCATTGTCATCCAACACAACATTTACTGTAAATTTTACTTCTGACATTTTGTTCCTCCATTTAATGTTTAGGTAACTGTAAATTACAACATCATTAAACCAAAGGAAAGTTTCTTTCTTAAGAAAATCTCAATTTAGTACGAATCTAAATAATTAAAGAAAAAATTCATTAACTGAACAAATAAGCCAAACACTCCTTCTTTTTTAATCGTATGCCGACGCCCTTGGTGCTAGCAACTTCTTTAGGATACTGTATTATTGATTTTCCCAATAAAATATCAGTGCCTTTAAAATAAGTCCTACTCTGCTGATTCATTAATTGGAAGGCATGATCAGGAATTATGAGTCGACTATGTTGTTCTCGTTCACTAAAGTTGGCGAGTAATAAAATAAATTGCTCATTGGTATAACGCAACCATGCGAATATTTTATTTGAGGCTGTATTATTATTGCACCACATCAAATCGTATAGCCCACCATCGCTTAATGCAGGAAATTTATTTACTTGACTGAGCAGTGATTTATAATAAAGTAACAACTCATTTTCTTCATCTTTTAGAGCCTCTTCATTGCCCTTTATAAAATCGTTATAGCGACAGAATGAGTCAATGCTCCAATAGTCAAAAATACTTGTTCTTCCGTCTCTACCACTATACCCTTCCTTATCCATACCTCTTTCGCCTATTTCCTGTCCATTATAAATCATTACAGGATTACTACTATAAGCTGCGCTAACAAAAAATGCAGGCCAGGCATTAATACCTGTCGAAAAGAGTTGATCCGATGCCAAGCGCAGTTCATCATGGTTCTCCATAAAAAACAACATCTTAGACGATCGCTCTTCAATAGCTTTCCATGCATCAGCAATACGCAACAAAGGCGCATCTCCTCTAGAAATCTCAATTAAAGAATCGTAGAATCCCACCTTGTCATACAAGTAATCAAAACCACCTTCTTCGATATAACTTTGATATAAATTGGGCTGGTACACTTCCGCAATAAAAATAATTTCAGGAAACTCAAGCTTGATTTGGACGATGCACCAATTCCAAAATTCAACAGGAACTAATTCTGCCATGTCGCATCGAAAACCATCTACACCCTTCGAAGCCCAATATTTTAATACATCACGCATTTTAAACCAGGTATCTGGTATCGGATCAAAATGCTTAGTTCCATCCTGATAGTTAACACCATAGTTTAGTTTAATAGTCTCGAACCAGTCATTAATACCAGGGCTTGGATTAAAACAATCATTACCAGTGGCACGTGCAGGACTCTCATCCCAAGCCTGATCACCATTAATATCGGATATAGGTCCTTTAAATGAAGTACCAGGCAGATAATAGAAGTTGTTATTGACATTAAATCGTTGATCTTTATCATCCGCACTACCAAAATCTTCAGTCCCTTCAGGTTTAGCATCCGAAACATATTGTCGTGCCAAATGATTTGGGATGAAATCAACGATCACTTTTAAACCAGCTTTATGCATGCGCTCCACCAAAGCTTCGAACTCGCCAATGCGATCTTCAACATTTACTGCTAGGTCTGGATCAACATCGTAATAATCCTTTATAGCATATGGGCTACCAGCCTTTCCCTTCACCACATTGGCATTATCCTTTACAATACCAAATTGAGTATAATCGGTGCAGGTAGCATGCTCCAATATCCCCGTGAACCACATATGCGTACAACCCAATTCCTTAAAGTGTGATAATTGATTATCACCTATATCATTTAGTTTACCGCAACCGTTATCTTCAATTGCACCATTAAATATATTCGATTGCTTTTTATTGGTAAACAAACGGGGTAAAATCTGATAAATGACTACTTTACTCATGCATTTAAACTTTTTATTTACAATACTTACTTGGGCACAGATAACTGATTTTCGGATCAGCAATTAAAGTATTTCTATAAACAATTGCAATTCATTTCGATTATGATCGTGATAAGCGAAAGGCAATAAACTATTAAGCTGACCTAAAGTGACCGATTTTTTTTTCTACTTTAGCCATAACAATTATGTAGCCGCTATCTGTGTTGTGCATTGATGGCTTACAAATATGATTTATGAAATTTTTAAAATATATTTTTATAACACTTCTCGCTTTCAATGTTTTCAATGCTAAATCGCAATACTATAGCACCGGTTCCGATCCGGCTAACATAAAGTGGCAGCAAGTAAATAGTCCATTTTTTAAAGTAGTCTTTCCAGATGACTTTTCACATGAAGCCAAACGTTTCATTGCCATTTTAGATTCTTTGTATCTATATGGTGGACATACTTTAGATCACACACCAAAACCCATTAAAGTGTTGGTTCACTCACGAACAGCCTACTCAAATGGCTTGGTATCATGGGCTCCCAAACGAATCGAGATATACCCAACTGCCAATCAAAGTGTTTTTTCACAAGATTACTTGGAGCAACTAGCTATTCATGAATTCAGACATGTTGTTCAGATTGATAAATTAAACAGGGGGTTTACCAAAGTATTAAGCATCCCTTTTGGACAACAGGCAATCGGCGCAGTGCTGGGCTTGTACGTACCAATGTGGTTTTTGGAAGGAGATGCCACCCTAACTGAAACAAGCTTATCTAAGTCGGGACGTGGACGAGTTCCTTCCTTTGAACAAGAAACCAGAGCTCAACTATTGGAGAAAGAACGATACTCCTACGAAAAAGCCTATTTTGGATCCTATAAAAATTTTGTTCCTAACCATTACAGAATGGGTTACTTGTTCACTGCCGGCGCACGTCAAAAGTATGGCAGTGATGTTTGGGAACGTGCGCTTGAAGAGACGGGCCGTAAAAGCTGGTCGATAACTCCTTTTAACCGTGGCATTAAAAAAGTGACTGGTAAGAATAAAGTCCCTTTATACCACGAAGTTTTTCAAGATTGGGAAGATCAGTGGCAAGAAAGAGAACAAAACCTGACAATCAGCAAGGTTAATTATCTTAACATGCGCGACGAGCGCTACAAAAACTATCAATACCCTGTGGTTTCAGAAGATAGTTCGATTATCGCAGAGATTAATGGTCCGGGTGAAGTGAGGCACTTTATTAAATTAGATCCTCATTCGAAAGAAGAAACAAAACTATTAACGATTGGAAGAAAAGCCCAAGAACCATTTTCGTATAGCAATGGCCTATTGTGTTGGACCGAATTGGAACAACATCCCAGATGGGAAAACCAACACTTCTCCGTTATTCGAACTTATGATCTAACTAGTAAAACTCAACAAAAAATAACTCAGAACAGTCGCTATTTTGCACCTTCACTTTCACCAAGCGCTGAACGCCTGGCTGTGGTTCATATTACCAACGACAACTTAAGAAGCATACACATATTGTCGACTAAAGATGGAAGCCTACTAACAACAATTGCTTCTCCAAATAACGATCACATCCTTACTCCTTCGTGGAGCGCCAATGGCCAACACCTGATTATGGTGCGCTTAACTCCAAAGGGTAAAAAATTAAGTCAATTAAATATTAGCACTAAAGAATGGACAGACCTTACTTCACCAGAATTTACAGAAATAGTAGCACCCAAATACATTGGTGATTGGGTATATTTTAGTGGCTCTTGGAACGGCATTGACAATATTTACCGTATAAAATCAGATGGCACAGATTTGCAAAAAGTAAGCGAATCACGCTTTGGTGCAACTCAGGTTGCTCAAGGCATAGATAGTAAACACATCCTTTATCAGGATTACACTTCGGATGGTTACCAAGTTGCAATGGCAAATTTGGACTCCCTAAATATTCAAGTTTATTCGCCAGAAGTATTTCCGAACGAAGCCTTGATCAATCAACTTCAGGATGATGAGTTAGGCTTGCCTAATTTGAAAAACTTGCCAACTGAGGACTACACAGTTAAAAAATACTCAAAATGGAACTTGTTTAATTTCCACAGCTGGGCGCCAGCCTTCTTAAATATTGATGATGCAACAATTTCTCCAGGTGCCTTTGTGACATCACAAAACCTTTTGAGCTCAACTTTTACAACAATTGGTTACAATGCAGATAGTCAACTTTCACGCGAAAAATACTATTTCAAAATATCACATCGTGCCTGGTGGCCAGTTATTGATTTTGAAGTGAAAGCGGGTGATGAGAAGTATAAATTAGAAGGGCTTGTTATAAATGAACCTGATTCTTTCTATATTCAGATTAACGACAAAGAAACTCACCTACATCTTAAAACTGAAATTAATCTACCCCTTAATTTGACACGCGGTAAATGGCAAAGACGTATCCAACCATCCATTGCGGCAAGTTATCAACTTACTGGTAGTATTGAATATCTACACACACCTATCAAGGACAAACAACTAGTTATAAATGAGCAGACGACACGTACAACTAAAAAATCTGAGATCAGATCCATAGATTATGGACTTTTTTTATACAATCTGCATACAGCCTCTCAACGTGATATTTCAAGCAGGTGGGGACAAGTTGTGGAACTATCGTATCGCCACACGCCCTTTGGAGGCATGAACTTTGGTAGTATAATTGGTCTTCATACCAGAATCTATTTCCCTGGTATTGGTCGCCATCACGCCTTAAAAATTGATAATGATTGGCACAGAAAGAACTACGGAGAAAAATATAGCAATAATGACACCTACAACTTTCATTACAGTTTCTCCGACTTTGTAAAGTTTCCAAGAGGAATATCTCAAAGGTCGAATACGGAACTTTATTCGCTGAAAGCCGATTATACCATGCCAATGATGAATCCAGATTTGAACATACCTGGTTTCATTTATTTAAAGCGCATCACAATGAACTTGTTTTACGATTACTCTTATGCCATGCTTGAGCGTCAATTGGTTGACAATGGGCAATGGACTAAAAGTACAAGCAATTATCAATCGATGGGTACAGAGCTAAGAGCAGCATTACATCCATTTCGATTCATTTTTCCAATAACTGTGGGTTATCGTTATGCCTATATCCCTGAAAACAAAGATAATTACCATGAGTTCTTATTGAGCATTGGGCTCTCAGGCGTAGCACTTGGTAATCGTTAAAGGCTTCACTATAAATTTAAAAAAACTTAAAATCGAGATTATATAGCTTGCTATTTGAACTTTTACTAATTACTTGCGTACTACTATTTGAAACTTTTAAATCCAATCATTGGATATCATCAAATGAGTGATTATGAAGTATACCTTGTGGGCTTTTGTGGGCGTTACTATTTTAACTTTACTAATTGATTATCTTCTCTTTCGATTAGTAATTCAAAAACGGCAAAAGCAAAGCGCACACTTCTCTTTTCCATTTGGCGCATTTTGGCATTTCGGCATGACCGCCGTCTTTATTCTGAGTTTTGCAATCCTTTATTTTTTAATACCTCTGGCATCATCATCATCAGTTTATGTGTTTTTTCAATGGATGATGACTGTTTACCTGCTTATTTATATACCAAAAACGTTTTACTACCTGAGTTATAAAATTATCGGTCGATTCCATAAGGTCTTAGACAAATTCTCGGAAGATGGTAAGATTAAAAAAATGAATGATGGCAGGTATCCAACAATCAGCCGTAAAAAATTCTTGAGTCAAGTAGGTATTGTTGTAGCATCAGCACCTTTTATATCCCTCTTATTTGGTGTGATTAAAGGGCGTTTTTCCTTCGCTAAAAAATACACAAAATTATCGTTCCCAAATTTACCTAATTCATTTGAAGGGCTTAAAATCGTTCAGATATCTGATTTGCACCTTGGTAGTTTAAATTCAAACTATCGTGAAATGGAAGAAGCGGTTGAATTGATAAATGCAGAGCATCCTGATATCATTTGTTTTACCGGCGATTTGGTAAACAACTTCTACGAAGAAACCATTGGATGGGAAAAAGTATTTAGCAAGTTAAAAGCACCTTTGGGTAAATTTTCGATTCTTGGCAATCACGATTATGGCGATTACTCAAAATGGCCATCATCAGAAGCTAAAGCCAATAACCTAAAAGGAATTAAGGAAGCACATGGCAGATTGGGTTTTAAACTACTGAATAACCAATCGTCATTAATAGATATTAATGGAGAAAGCATAGCAATTGCAGGTGTTGAAAACTGGGGACACCCACCATTTCCGAGATATGGTAACCTTGAACTAGCAAGCTTGGGAACAGAAAAAGCTCCATTTAAAATGCTATTATCACACGATCCTGATCATTGGGATGCAGAAGTTACAACAGAGTCTGATTTCGACCTGACCCTAGCTGGTCACACTCATGGCATGCAACTTGGGTTTGAATATAAAGGCTTTCAATGGAGTCCTGCCAAATACAAATTTAAACGTTGGTCGGGTTTATACAAAGAAGGTCAGCAATACCTCTATGTTAACCGTGGCCTGGGCTATTTAGGAATGCCAGCGCGCGTGGGTATGCCTCCCGAAATCACTATTATTGAATTAACTAAAGGACCCATTGGCAACGATCCAATGTAAAAACTACTTTATCACTTTGTAGTTTTACCGTCGTACATTTTCGTAAATACCGAATCAACAGGCTCCCATAATTCAATTTTGTTATTCTCAGGATCAAGAATGTGTACAAACTTACCATATTCGAAAGATTCTATCTCATCAAGCACTGTGACACCAGCAGCTTTCAAATCCTCAACTAGCGACTCAATATCCTCTACCCGATAATTAATCATGAACTCTTTTTCCGATGGTTCAAAATATTTGGTATCCTTGTCAAAAGGGCTCCATTGCAGATAGGTTTTATCCTTTGGCTCATCCGAACTGCGCGACTCAAATAAGGAACCATATTCGTTACAAACTAAGCCAAGATTATCGGCATACCATTTTCGGGTAGCTTCCGGTTTCTCACTTTTAAAAAATATACCACCAACACCAGTTACTTTTTTCTTCATAGCATCAACTTTTTAATCTAATAAGAAACGAAGATGAAAAACAATATTCAAGTGTACAATCAAGAATTTAACCAGGTTTTCAATGCTATCATTTGGTCTTCCATCTGCTTAAAACCCTTTTGGTATAAAACATCTAACTTCTGTGCATCATTCTCAATACGCGAAACATCCATAGGTTCGTTGGGGCGAATAACAAATACCTTCCCTTCAGCTTCAAGCTTTGCAATTAACCTTAAAGAGGCATTATAATTCTCCGCCCTTTGCAGTATCGCCTTTACCAATTGTGGATATTTTCGATAATACAATCGAAACAGGCTTTTAAAGCGTATAGTTTTCTTTTTATAATCCGCATTGCGCGTTAAAACAACAATAGCACGTTTGTTCCCATCTTTCAAAGCATAACTTAAAGGTATGGCATCACTTATGCCGCCATCCATGTACATTTGATCATTGAATTGAGCCACAGGTGATACAAATGGCAAACTAGATGAAGCAGTAACAGCCTGCATTAATTCATCCTTATTTAAATCAGAAACCTTTATGAATTCAGCTTTGCCTGTTAATGCATTGGTGATACCAACCTTAAACACCGTATCAGTTGACAAGGCAGCATCATAATTCAAAGGAATAAGCTTGTTAGGGATTTCACCATAAACAAAATCCCAATCAAACAAACTTCCTTTTTTAAAGAAGTTTCGCCAGCTCATATACCGTGGATCGGATGTATATTGAAGATTGACTTCTCTGTTACGCTCAAATTGTCTACTAACATAAGAAATTCCGTATGCTGCACCTGCTGACACTCCGATACAATAGGGCAAGTGCACCTTATGTTTAAGGAGTGCGTCTAATACACCAGAAGTGAACATGGCTCGAAAACCTCCGCCTTCAAGCACCAAAGCAGTTTTACTAATATCCATTAATTACTTACAAACTTTAATCCTACAATAGAAAAAATAAGCGTTGAGAGAAAAAACAAACGCCAAAAATTGATCGGTTCATTAAACACAAAAACGCCCATCAAAACCGTACCAACCGCTCCAATACCTGTCCACACCGCATACGCCGTTCCTATGGGCAAAGTTTGTGTTGCTTTAATCAAAAGCAGCATGCTTATTACCAAACAAACCACAAAACCACTGTACCACAACAAAGCAATGTTTCCCTGCGACTTTTGAGCTTTACCAAGGCAACTCGCAAACCCAACTTCAAATAATCCAGCAATAATTAGTAGTACCCAATTCATTCTATTAAATGTAAAGATAGATGGCTAAGAAATGTGAAAATGCCGCAATTAATACGAACACATGAAAGATAGCATGGTTAAACGGTATTTTTTTAATCGAATACAAAACTGCACCAAGCGTATAAAACAATCCTCCCACAGCCAATAAGCTAAGCGCCTCACCCGATAAAGCGTTCATCAAAGGTTTAATGATGATTACCACTATCCAACCCAATAACACATAACTAATAGTGGATAGTAACTTAAAACGACCAGTAAAAAATAACTTCAGCACAATACCCGCAATGGCTAACAACCATACAACGATTAAAATACCATAGCCCCATTTATTAGCCATACCTAAGGCAATAAAAGGCAAATACGATCCTGCTATCAATAGGTATATTGCACTGTGATCAAAAACCTTTAATTTCTTTCTCCGATCTAAATCAATCTCTTTATGGTATAGACTTGAAGCAGCAAATAAAGTAAGGATACACAATCCATATACTAAGTAAACAGTAAAAGCTAAAGTATTTTCGAGCTTAATCGCTTTAATTAAAAGTAGTACCAAGGCCGGTATACCTAATATAAAGCCCAAGCTATGAGAATACACATTCCATTTTTCTTCTAATGCGGAGTACGGCAATTTAGTGGTGTTCATAAATGTAAAGATATAGTTTCATCCCATATTCACGAAATATGAAGCTTTGTTTAGCATTTTGTTTTTCACTAAGACATATCTTTATATTTTTGTTTACAAATACACATTAAAAGTTACTGCTTAATGAGTCTTTCAAAGAAAATTCTAATTGGTCTATTTACAGGAGTTTTAACCGGCTTATTCTTTGGTGAGCATTGCTTCTTCTTCTCCTATATTGGTGATGGCTTCATCGGATTGCTTCAAATGACGGTATTACCTTATATCATCGTGAACATAGTTGCCAACCTCGGTCGCATGTCAATGAGTGATGGTAAAAAAATGGTATTCAACGGACTTAAAGTACTTTTACTTTTATTGGGTATAGGTGTTATCGCCTTGATAATTTTACCACTAGGATTACCCCAATGGACTGCATCTTCCTTCTTTAAGCCTTCAGTTGTTGCTGTAGAACCACAGATGGATTTTCTAAAAACCTACATCCCTTCGAATCCTTTTGAATCGATGGCCAACAGTGTTGTACCTGCAATTGTAATATTCAGCATCTTTCTTGGCATTGGCCTCTCAAGACTAAAGGATAAAGAAGTTATACTTAAAAGCCTGGATGTGTTTGGGGATGGACTAAACCAGATTAATAAAATGGTGGTTCAAATGACACCCTATGGTGTTTTTGCCATCGCTGCATACAACGCTGGTAACATGACCATGGACGAAATACAGCGACTACATGCCTATATTATTATTTATACAGTTGCCGTTTTAGTTTTTGGCTTTTATTGGATTCCGCTGCTCATTTCGTCCTTGACTGATGTTTCACCCAAAGCTCTTTTTAAAGCGACTAAACCAACCCTACTTACAATATTTGCAACATCGAAAATAATTATTGTACTACCCCAGTTAATTGAAGATATAAAAACTGTTTTACTTCCAAAATACAGTAAGAATGAGGAAATGGCAGCAAAAACGGAAATAATGATGCCGCTCTCTTATCCCTTCCCAAACCTTGGTACTTTCGTCATTTTTGTGTTCGTTCCTTTTATTGGTTGGTACATGGGTAATAGCTTTAGTATCGAAGAGAATTTTGTATATGTAGGCTCAACATTGCTAAGTAGTTTTGTTGCCCCGGTAACAGGTATCCCATTCATTCTGGATTTGTTAAAGTTACCACAAGAAATGTTTCAACTCTTTGTTATTTCAAGTGTTTACACCGATCGTATAAGAGTTGTATTTGGTACCATCCATTTACTGGCCTTAACAATTATTACAGTAGTGTGGACCGTTCATGGTTTAAAACCCAAATGGAAAAAACTCATACGAGGCTCAATTATTGGTGTTATTTTAACGGTATTAAGCCTTCTGGGAACACGTATTTATTTATCGTATACTTTGGGTGAAAGCAAACAATACACCAGTTTTGTTGAAATGGATTTCACGAATGACTACAAAGCAGCTAAAGTTAAAACGGTTGAATCTCTTTATACAGATTCGCTGGTGTACTACGCTTCAAACCAACTCGAAAGCATCATTAAAAGAGGTACAATTAGGATTGGTTATTTGCCCGATCACCTTCCTTTTGCTTTCCGTAATCAGAATGGTAAACTAGTAGGATTTGACGTAGAAATGGCTCATTTATTAGCCAAAGAATTAAAGGTTAAAGCCGAGTTTTACAGGATCAATAAAAGCCAAATGCAAAGCTTACTTGAGGAAGATAGAATTGACATTGTCATGTCTGGCATAATAGTCACTACAGATGTACTTTCTCATTATGCCTTTAGCAAGAGTTACATTGATCAAACATTGGCTTTTATGGTGCCTGACCATATGCGTACTCAGTTTAGTTCACGTACTACCATCAAAGGACTAGATAGTCTGCGCATTGGATCTGCTCACCCATATTTTGCAAATAAACTGAAACACTATCTTCCTAAAGCTGATATTATCTCATTAAACTCGCCTCGCGAATATTTTAAGGATAAACACCTAACACTTGATGCTTTACTACTATCTGCTGAAGCTGGGTCGGCATGGACGGTAATTTATCCCCAGTTTCATGTTTCAATACCTCGACCTGATGTGATAAAAGTGCCTTGTGCCTATCCTCTTCCAATGAATGATGAAAGTTGGAAATTATTTATTGATACCTGGATAGAACTTAAGCAAAAAGAAGGAACTACCGATGCACTATTTAAGTATTGGATAGAAGGTGAAGGGGCTGACATAAAAGAACCCCGATGGTGCATTGCAAGGGATGTATTGCAGTGGATAGAATAATAATCTATTTACTCTAAAAATATACGAGGATGTCCAAAAACTAAGCTCGCTCATCGAGATGATCCCTGAGCTTGTCGAAGGGTGAGTCGAGATGAAATTTGATTGATACTGATTATCACTTCGACATACTTCGGCAAGCTCAGCAAGCCTCAGTGAACGTATGCTTTCAGAGTTTTTGGACACCCTCGTACTATTTATGTTATTGTATTTTAAAAATGAACTGCTAAACCAACTTGTAAATATTGATTTTTTGCATCCTCTTGCACTTCCATCATACCCCAATGATAACGGGCTTCCAATGACAACATTAGGAAATTAACTCCAATACCAGCAAATACAGGTACATCAGTGGATTTTGCTTTTTCTTCAACATCTGTTTCAGAAATTTTAAAATTAATACCGGAACCTGCCAAGGCATATAAAGGCCCAACTTTTGCTTTTAAATACAAAGGTACACCAACATAGCCCAATTTATAATCACCAAAGCCTTCAACCTTTCCACCCATCTGTGCATATTCCAATCCATAACCGAATTTTAAGAATGGAATAACATCATGCTCCAAATAACCACCAAGGTAATAAGAACTTAAATTATCAGAATCGCCTCCTGAATATTTCAACATTGCAGATTGCCAACCAGCACGTACGCCGTATGATTTATCACCTGCCATTGCGTTTTGACTAGAAAAAAACGCCACAATTAGTATCGCTAATACAAATACATTTTTTCTCATAACTCTGTTTTTGATATTAAAACTTTAGGAAGTTAAATAATAGCAATAGGAAATTCAAAAAATCAGACAATTAAATCCGATTAAATTATACACATTATAAAATTCTGTAGTTATTTAATCTTGCGAACTGGATATTTATACATGATTTTCGATATTATCTCATTTACCTCATGCTGGCGTTTGCCCCCTTCATCACTTATGGTACCCATACCAACTCCTTCCCAAACCAAAACTTCGTTACGTGCATCGTAAACCGAGATAACCAATGTTCCTGTACGCATGGTTTCCTTATCAACCTTTAGCGTTGTATGATAATGGGTTCCCCAGCCCCATCCGGGACCGTAACCATAATATCCTCCATAACCATATCCACCCATGCCATAACCGGTACTTACCCCAACTGTAATGTTGGTATTTGACTGTTTCTGAATATGTGATTGACTCACTACAAAAAGTGAAACGAGCAAATCGTTATCTTCTTTCACCACTTTATGACCTCTTTTTCTGAACTCCATACTTATGGCATTCTCTATACGCTCCTTATCAAAGTTTCGTAAAATCTGATCACTATTGTCTGTCCATCCATAAAACTTAACACTCTTATACCCCTTAAAGTCAACGCTCTTATCCTTCTCAGTCATAACCTTAACAGAATCACAACTAACCATGGTAATTGCCATAAAAATGACAAGTAGCTTATATTTCATCATAAATTAAAATTTCGATTTTCTTATTCAAGTGGAAAACTACCAAAAAATATTGTGATTGAGCTAATAATCGTATTGAAAGATTAGAACATTATATACTTATTCTCAAACCTTCATAATCCACTTTATCCGAAACCTCACATACATTTCCCAAAGCATTCTTTCCTCGCAATGGAGCAACTGTGTGAGCTCCCAAAACACCATCTGCAAGAGGCATGAAAAGATCTTCAAGAGAATTTGCTGTATCATTTGATGGTGACATCCATAAGTCAGCACTCTCATCAGTATTGAAAATCAAAGGCATTCTGGGCTCAGCTAATTTTGGATTATTATGAATCTGTCGCATTAAATCATTGGCTTTGGTAGTTACAACAGAAAAAGTATTAAGCAACTCTCCAGATTCAACATTTAACCACTGATCGTATAAACCACCAAGCACCAATGGCTGCCCATCAAGACGATAAATATAATAAGGATAGGCTTTACCATTGTAGTGGTGATGCTCATAAAAACCGTCGATATATACCAGACACCTTTGATTAGCTGCCGCCTTTTTAAAAGAAGGTTTCTCAAAAATAGTTTCAGAACGTGCATTAATCGTTTTATTCCATATTTGATTTTTCTTGAGTTCATCTTTAGTCCAATATGGCACCAAGCCCCACTGAAAAGGCAGCGGTTCGTAGGGTTTATCGCAGGTATAAATTAAAACCGTGGGGTGAGTAAAACCAGAAGCATGATGGTGATCATTGTCCAAATATGGTTTTAATTCTTTTTCAAGTTCTGCAATCCATGCTTCGTTATTATAATGCTTTGCCCTCTTTAGTTGAGTTTCTAATTTCGATTTAATATCATAACACATAAGCTATAATTTTAAGGTCAATAGACAGCCGTCAATACTTCTTACTCACTTGTCAATGCTTTCTGAAAAATACGATATTCTTTGTAAAGATGATGATTATCTAATCGCTCAATCTCGCGACGCATTTTATAATTATCACGCATTATCAAATGGCTATCCATGGATGTAAAGCCACTTTTTAAAGCAGATTTGATTAATCGATAACCAAGTATTGCATCCAAACCTTTATTTCTACGATCCTCGGAAATAGCACCCAATAATAGCACCAGTCGCTTTGAGCTTCGATTAGCCTTAAGTATGTGATACCAACCGCTAGGAAATAAATAACCTTTTGATTTTCGTATGCCCTCACTTAAATCAGCCATTGCAATTACAAAAGCCACTACTTCACCATCAGCTCCAGTGATTATTTTTATTAAGTGCGGATTTAATAATGGTAAATATCGATTGGCAAATTCATGCACTTCTTGATCGCTTAATGCCGAAAAGCCATAGATATTCTTGTATGTTTCATTGATCAAACGAAAAACGGAAGGGATGAACGGTTTTATCGAACGAATACTTTTAAATTCATGAACTGTAATAGAATTGTATTTCTCCACTCTTTGCGCAAGTGGCTTGTAGCGTGTAATTAGCTTAGTGGTCAACGGCACTTCATATTGACATAAATCCACATGTGGCTGATAGTTGAATTGACTTACATATTCAACCATGTATGGATAATTACAATTGGTTACCATCATTGTAGGCGCATCAAAACCCTTAATGACAAAACCTTGCGGATCCTTATCAGAAAATCCCATAGGTCCAATAATTTGATCGCATTTTCGTTCCGCTCCCCATTCTTCTATTGCATTAATAAGCTCTCCAAATACCGACTCATCGTCAATGCATTCCATAAAGGCAAATCGAACTGTATTTAACTTATGAATGACATTATACTTATGCGGAACAATGCCCATGATGCGCCCCACAGGCTTTTTGCCCCTATACGCAATTAATAAAATTGTATCACAATGTTTGAACGAGGCATTCTTGTCTTTCGAAAAGAGTTTCCACTCATCCGTGTACAGATTAGGCAACCAATTGCTATGCCCCTTATGTATCTTTGCAGGCAAGCGAATAAATGTCTTCAGCTCTTTTTTTGAAACAACTTCTTTAACGCTCAATTCCATCAACTTGGTTCTATTGTAGTTTTAATTTGGAGTAAATATAAGAGGAAAGTTTTAAAATTAACGGTGCACTTATTAGTCCAGCAAATACGTCAACTGCATAATGCGCCTTAATATAAACGGTAGAAAAACATAGGATTATTACAAATGGTAATAGTATCCAAAAAAGCATCAATTTATGTTTGCTTAGAATAAGCAAAATAATAACTGAAACTCCAACATGCGAGCTCGGGAAAGCAGCAGTGGGTGCCTCTCCCAATAATTGTATTTGTTTTACTAAAAAAGCAAATACACCTTTCGCTTCTATTTGGTTGTGTGGAAAGGCATAAAAATACTGTGGCCCTTCGGCAGGCATAAGAATAAATAGCACATAATATAAAAAGAAGGATGTCAGGATAATAAAACTAACTTTTTCAAAATGTACTTTTCTGTTTACCCAAACCACAACAAATGTTGCCAAAGGCATCAAGTAATATGAGAAATATCCCATAAACATCAATTCACTAAAAAGCCCATGATTTAAGACCTTTGAAAACAACAATGCGGGTTGAAAACCAAACATCCACATATCAGCCATATCGAGATAGGAATCCCATTTTGCAAACAATAAGGTATTTAAGTGGGCTGTTTCGGTATAAAAGCTTCCGAGCAAAAAGTAAACTAATAAAGCATCAATTAAACTTATCTGTGCCCTGAATCTGGTTTTCAGTAACAGTGTGCGAAATAATATAAATATTAACACGATAAGGCGCGGCCGCCAAAAAATCAATGTTTGAAGGTATTTTACATCCCAAATGGCACATAAAACAAGAGTAAATAAGAGATAAAATAAAACAACAATCCAGATGGATGAAAGCTTTAATCTGGGCATATTAATAACGATTGAGTGATATTTTCAAAAATAGTTTATTTTTTATTCATTCAATATTATTAATTAAACAGACGTATTAACGATGATCACCTTCCACAGTTAATTTTAATTATCTTTGCATTCTAAAATTTGATAAATGATAGGTAGATACAACAAGCTTCGAGTTGTTAAAGAAGTTGATTTTGGTCTTTATTTAGATGGTGGAGAAGAATATGGCGAAATACTTTTACCCACTCGATACGTTCCGGTAAACATTTCTGTTGATGATGAATTGGAAGTTTTTATCTACCTCGATTCTGAAGATCGTGTTATAGCAACCACTGAGCAACCCAACGCCTGTGTCGATGAATTTGCCTTCATGGAAGTGAAATCGGTAAACAAGATTGGCGCCTTCCTTGATTGGGGATTAATGAAGGATTTGCTGGTTCCATTTAGCGAGCAAGATGAAAAAATGATTGAGGGCCAATCATACGCCGTATATGTATATGTGGACGATGCAAGTAAACGCATTGTAGCTACATCGAAACTTTACACGGTTTTAAATAACATCTTACCTGAGTATGAAAAAGGTCAGGAAGTTGACTTATTCGTTTATGACAAAGCTGACATTGGCTACAAAGTAGTGGTCAACAACCTGCACACTGGCATGCTGTATCACAACCAAATATTTCAACCCATCAAACTTGGCGATCGATTTAAAGGCTATGTTCAAAACGTGCGTGAAGATGATAAGGTTGACGTATCACTTCGCCGAACAGGGGTTGAAGGCATAGAAGGACATGCTGCCGAAGTTTTAGAGATATTAAAGGCTAAAGGAGGCTCAATGGACGTTTCAGACAAAAGTGCAGCTGAATATATTTACAAAGTGTTTTCAATGAGTAAAAAGAGCTTTAAAAGAGCTATTGGCACGCTTTACAAGCAACGCATCATCACCATTGAAGATGATGGAATACGATTAACTCAAGAATAATATTACGGATCGCATCTTTTGGTATTAAATCCAATGAAGATGCGATCCTTAACATTAGTTCTTCTTTACATACTTAGTTAAGATATAAATGTGCTGACCATTTACTTTTCCTTCGATGTGCTCAGGATCGTTATGAGAGAGAATGATGTTACGCACTGCCATGCCACGCTTAGCTGTAAAACCGGCACCTTTTACGTTTAAGTCCTTTATTAAAACAACATTATCACCTGCTTTCAATTCAGCTCCATTACTATCAATGTATTTTAATACCTCATCATCATCTAATCCATCGCCATCGGCTTTAGCCCATATCAAGGTATCATCATCCAAATAGAGCATATCTAATAAATCCTGTGGCCAACCTTCGGCACGTAAGCGATTCAACATGCGCCAAGCCATAACCTGAACTGCAGGCTCCGCACTCCACATACTATCGTTCAGACAACGCCAATGATTTGCATCAACAGTAGAATGGTCTTCAATTTGCCCTTTACATGTTGCACATACCAACACACATTTATCAGCCGTAATTTCTTCCACTGGCGGAACAGCGTAAACACTTAGTTCATCACCTGAACCACATAATTCACACTTCGAACCACTACGCGTCTGTATTGCTTTTTCTATATTCATTTTTATCTTTTTATCTAAAACAAGATTACAAAGTTAGCTATGTAACTGAGATAATACTTGCGTATCACTAACTTTTATTCAATATTTAGAGTCACAAATCATTACATTTTTTTGTATGGCCATCAACCTAAATACTTATTCAATATGGGAATTCACTCCGGCAAGCGATGATGTTGTTGACCGTCCGATACCAGGCAATCCAGATACAGAATATGCACCACAACGACCAACACCTGGCGGACCTAATCCTGAATAATATTCATGATTGCTTTGTTAAGCTGAATGCACAAGTTGCATGCTACCCGGTTTATTAAAACCGGGTTTTGCTGTATAAAAAAAGCCCACCAATAGGCGAGCATTAAATATCGTTATAGCAAGAATATATTTAAAATAGCTTATCTAAAACAGTCTTTACTGATTGTACAGAAGGATCTATATCAAACACATGTGAAGGTTTCAAGTATACAATTTCTTTTTCATGTTTAAAGCGTTGCTCTCCTCCACCTGTAATATTTAACATGATGCAGTCATCTTTTTGAACAAGCCCTTCTTTAACGGCATTAATTAAAGTAGCCGTTGCAACTGCAGCAGCAGGATGAATGTCGTTTCCTTCTACCTCTTCAAATACGCGAGCAGCCTCTTTTGCCTCTTCATTGGTAGCGACCAACACATCACCTCCAGCTTCTGTCATTGCATCAAACAGACCTCCCGTAACAGAATAAGGTGGTTTACGGTTTGATAATACCTTGGCATCAATTTCTTCCACTTGCTTACGCGCCACGTCATCATCCAATGGCAACAATGGTCGTGAGTTAGCTTTCCAGGCATCATGAATTGGTAAAAATGGTACATTCTGCGAAACCATCAATTTCATGAAATTTTTTCCAAATCGCCCATCCTCAATCAAACGTTTGTTAGCTTCCCAGGCTGCAATGGCTCCTGTGCCACTACCTACAGCCTGAAAATAATAATCAGGAATCTGACCAATGTGCGTTACTGCCGACAAAGTAGTAGTTGCCATACCATCACGACGGGCTACATTTTTAGCTCCTCCTTCGGGTATAAAACCATCCAACTGACATGCAATATTTGATAAGTGAATGGCATCGAAATAATCGCTACCCGACTTTGTTACAATAAGGCGAACATTGTCTTTGATTGGTTCGTCAAACCAAAGCGCATCGATATTATCTTCGGGTACACATAATAGCAATGGGATATTATTATCGGAACAAACACGAGCAAAGGCACGAGCTGTATTACCAGCAGATGCAACCACCAAAACGGTTTCGCCATCAAGGTTTAAACGCCCGCCCACCGAATAAGCTTCGGTTTCTTTAAATGAACAAGTTCTGAAATTTGCCCCTTTCTCAGGCCAATATCCACTGAAAGTGATATATAAGTTTGATAAACCAAGACATTTTGCTAAACCTTCACTCTTGTATGTAACAGGTGCAGATGAGCCATCCAACATTTTCTGAACAGGCAACCAATCGGCAAAGCGAAAAACGCCATAGGAATCGTCTTTGACTTCAATTTGCTTTTTAGGATAAATAGCACGAATAAGTGTACATTCATTTGGAGCATCTAGGGTCCACCCTTGGTCTTCAAATTGCTTTCCACTTTCAACTGATTCTAGTATATATTGCGTTGGCTTTATTTGTTTGCTCATAGTAATAATTGATGTTTGCTGTACAAAAATAGATTTTTTGAACGTGATACGAAATCCAAATTTAGAAAACATTGTATTTCGATAGAAAAAACAAAAGGCTGCCCTGGAGAGAACAGCCTTTAATTATTTATTTAATAATCAATTGCTCTTTAACAACCTTATTTTTATAAATTAAATGTACATAGTAAATGCCTGGTTTAAGTCTTGAGACATCAATTTGGGCTTTCTTGCTTTTAATTTTTTGTTTTTTCACTAAGCCATTGCGTTCGCTCCATATTTGAACTTCATATGGCTCAACTTGTGCAGGCTCATTTGTATTGGCAGCCATGGAAGAAAAAGAATTTTCACTAACAGGCTCAACTACGGAAATATTTATTGTTTCATAAGCCGGGTTCGGGTATATTTCCATACTTAGCGGAAAACCGCCTCCACTTGTTCCGGTAAGGGTATTTAACAAATAGTCTTCGCCGCATTGGTTGGTAGCTATGGCCATAGCGCCAATAAAACCTGATGCACTTGCCATTATTGTGCATGTATTGCCGTTATCTACATAATAGGCCGATGCGGGTGTAACATCCCAACTGATTGACGTATTTATATCATAACTATATGCTTCAAATGTGACCACTGTTCCTGCAGGGACCCTTAATACTTGACCTGAAAGACTTTCATTTCCGTTCTCATCGTAAGTGAAAATCTCGGGTTTACCTACCCAAACTCTTTTAGGTTTTAAATCTGCACTTGTTGAATAACTATCTGTTATTGTAGCATTGATAGTTGAGTTCCCCAATATTTGACCAGCTTTGAATGTACAAGGATTAGAGCCCTGAGCTGAAACTCTTGTATGTACCGAACTCCATGTAATGGAATAGCCTGGTAAAAGGTTACCAATTGAGTAGGCGTAATTTCCTGAGCATAATAAAGAGCTTCCTGTAATTATAGGTAATTTAGTAGTTGTTACCGAAGCTTTGTCACTTACATCGGACGAACCTGCACTGTTTTGGGCTATCACGTACAAATCATATGGTTCTTCAGGCTTCAAACCTGGAATAGTAAACGATGTTGTTCTAATATTACTGCCAACGGTGGTTGTTGTACCATTATAACGCTTATTAACTTTATAACTTGTTGCACCTCCTGCAGCATTCCACGAAAGTTTAGCACTTGTATAAGTAATATTAGAAAAGCTTAAACCACTTACCTTGGCTGGTGGTGTTGATATGGTTTTGGATGAACTTTCTGAGTTTCCTGCTATATCAACAGCCGTTACACTTAGCGTATATGAAGTGTTAGGAGATGCACTAAAACTATAATTTTTCCAATCAGTTGCAGCCATTGTCTTAGACTTAGTAGAACCGCCCGGTGCCTTCAGTTTTAGCACATAGCTTTTAATACCTGAAATACCGGCAGTATTATTATTGGTGGTGTATGTATTCGACATGTAATCCCAGCTTTCCCAGTTCGTCACAACAATAGACTTGCTGGTAGAATAGTGCGAAAAGCTTGGTTTATTAGGCTTGGAACTATCAATAATAATATTCTGCGTTCGACCGCTAAATGATGTCTCCCGGTTATCTTCATCTTTGGCAACAAAATCTAATAGGAGCGTATATTGCCCCTCTGTGGCGTATGAAGGAACTTTTATGGTATACTGAAAGGTAGCTGTTTACTCGGTTGAACAGCTATATTTTCTGTTGAAAAGCTCATCCAATCCTTAATGGTTCCCATAGTCCATTTATCAATTGAAACCGTATAAGTATCCGTGCGCTTATTTTTCACCTTTACCTC